>JBAUJE010000303.1:0-12267 GCA_049683475.1 Coleofasciculaceae cyanobacterium
GCTGTAATTTTCTTTGGTAAGGGTTCAAATGCTTTGCGCAGCACCCCATCCTTACGAAAACGTATCCGTAAGTGGTCTTCTTGTGGCTCAACATGAATATCAGAAGCTCCCTCTTGCAGTGCCTTAGCGAGGATTTTGTTAACTAATTTAATGACCGGGGCACCAGCGGCATCATTGACGGCATCTCCTAAGTCATCTTCACTGTCCTCGTGAACATCCTGCAGAGTATCAAGGCTGTCTATATCCTCAAGTACTCCGGTAACATCTGTCGCCTTTTGCTCTTCTAGTCGCTTTTCCTTTGCTAGTTGTTCATCAAGATAATCAGTAATCAACCTTTGATAATCTTCCTGGGTGATTACCATCCGCAATAGGCTAATTCCCTGGGGACGTAGAATGCGGTTAAGGTCATCTTGGGCATCTAGATTGTCAGGATCAACCATCGCCACCAAGACTGAGGGGGGCTGAGTCTCATTTTTGGAGACGGGTACTAGCCGATAACGACGACAAATGTCAATAGGAATCAGTGTGTCAATTAGTTGACCAAACTCACTGCTGGAAATATCACTAATTTCCGGATCAAGTGACTCAACGCCGTAAAGTACTTTTAGTTCAAACAGCTGCTGTTTTTTGTACTGACGCAGTAAATCTGGTGGTAGACCACGTCCTGTCATCGATTCGAGGATCTCTGTCAGTGGTCTTCCCGACTTGCGGGTTTCTACCAACGCCTGTTGCATCTGGTCAGTGTCAACGTAACCTGCCTGAATCAGCGATTTGCCGAAGGGTGAAACATCGTTGCGGACGATCAGAGCGCGCCGTTGTGAGGATTGAGTCATGGTGGATGATGATATCTCCTTACATTAAAAAAGATTATTCCCAAAAATCAATGAGATTTTTTCTTGGGGAAAGCTGTCACACATTTAAGAAAGCCGATTGGCAAAGACAGAGAAATGGAGGGACGGAAAAAGAGGGAGAGGGTTTTGATGTTTTTCTACTACTTGCCCAACATGCAAGTTAAATGCACATTAGGTTATGAGCCGTCTCAACTGACGATTGGTTAGTGGTATTGGTAGTAGGGTGAGAGCAGCTCCTGATTTGATTTAACCCAACTCTTGGTGATCGAGTAGTAAAAGGCGGCGCTGGCTAGATTGAGGTCTGATGCCAACGGACAATGCCATCAATATTCTCAATTCTGACTAACGAGGAAATGCCTGTTTTTCGGTTGAGGTCAATAGAATTCTCAGTATGTGCGCAATTGGCATCAGAGCATTAGGCAGTCGAGGAATTTTTTGGCACTACTTATAACATACTCAGTGTTTTAAAGTCTCTATAGAGATTTTATCTAGCTAGGGAATACTTTGCTCATCTTGATGAAGTATCTACAGCTTGTTAGAGCTAGTTGTCAGATCCATCAAGTTGTGTGCCATAGTGGTGAAAGGGCTGCAAAAACCCTGGCAATAGTTGTGAGATATCTTCACACTCATCAGAGTAGAGGCTGATAGCTGTCTTAACTGGCTTAGCTCTGGCAACTTATTCTGTCAAAGCAAGTATCTTAATAAGAAAATGAGACTATTTCCACGAAAGTTCCACTCTGGCATAAAAGCTGAGCTATAGGGCTACTCAGAACCCGGTAATACCTTGGCTAGAGTGTTACATTTGGTTAAGAGCGGAACTGTTTCAACCTGGAAAAGTAAAGATTTGTAGAGATGCTAGGATCTGGGTAACTGTAAAGCCATAATGACAGCCCAGAGCACATTTTTGAGCTCTAGGCTTAAAAGCAAGGGGATTGTGGGAAGTACTGAATACGAGAAACAAATTCTGTATGGTGCTTTCAGAGTAGCCCCGTACTTGAAAACTTGCAAGGAACGGGTTGCTAGTGGCTGAATTTAGACAATAGGTAATGGCAATTACTAGCAGTCTGAAGTAACTGGGATGAGAGGAGAATGAAGGAAGAGGAAAAACAGCCAGATCAAACTTCGCAGCCACAAGATGAGCAGGCTGCGGTTAATCAAAATAACGTCATGACAGAAGTGGAGGCAAACCTAGAATCTGATCTAGAGTCGCCCTTGTCTGCTGATCGAGAAGAGGAGACTAGCTCAACCATTGAGGCTGAGCTAGAAACCCCGAAGGTTGTAGATGACTTGGGAAAAGAGGTGCCACAAGCCAAAGCTGACGCAGAGGCATACACCCTTTTACAGCAAGAAAACGAAGAGCTTAAAACCCAACTAGCGAACCAAACTCAGCAGCTAGATGCTCTAAAAACTCAATCGGTGCGTATTGCAGCAGATTTTGATAATTTCCGCAAGCGCACAACGAAAGAAAAAGAAGAGTTAGAGGTACAGGTGAAGCGAGTAACCATCAGCGAACTACTAGCGGTGGTGGATAATTTTGAAAGGGCGCGCACACAAATCAAGCCTCAAAACGATGGTGAAATGGCAATTCACAAAAGCTACCAAGGTGTTTATAAGCAACTAGTAGACAGCTTGAAACGCCTAGGAGTCTCTCCCATGCGTCCAGAAGGACAAGAGTTTGATCCCAATTTTCATGAAGCGGTGATGCGGGAACCAACTGATGAATACCCAGAAGGGGCAGTGATGGAACAATTAGTAAGAGGTTATTTCCTAGGGGAACGTGTCTTACGTCATGCCATGGTCAAAGTTGCTGCTGCTACCGAGCCCGTGGTAACCTCAGAGGAAGGGATGCCAGAGACCGAGGAAAATTAAAGGGACTCTGTAGAGAAAACCCCTCCGGTGCCAGTCTCTCAAACAAAACTGAGTACAAATAAGTACAAGGAAATGTTATTCAAGGGCAGGGCTAGTTCTGGCAACTGGTTCACCGAAAAGAAACTAAAGAAACTTTAAGCACCTTTACGCCGAAGCGCTATGGGAAAAGTCATTGGCATTGACCTGGGCACAACCAATAGTTGTGTCTCTGTTCTAGAAGGGGGTCAGCCCGTCGTCATTTCCAGCTCGGAAGGCGGGCGAACAACACCGAGCATTGTCGGATTTGATAAATCAGGCGCGCGATTGGTGGGTCAACTAGCAAAACGGCAAGCAGTAACTAACGCCGATAATACGGTATACAGCATCAAGAGATTTATTGGGCGTCGGTGGGATGACACCTCGGTCGAGCGATCGCGTGTACCTTACGGCTGCGTCAAAGGTCGTGACGATACAGTAGACGTGCAGATTCGGGGTCGTAATTACACTCCTCAAGAAGTGTCCGCCATGATCCTGCAAAAGCTCAAGAAGGATGCTGAGGACTATACAGGTGAACCAGTTGAACAGGCAGTAATCACTGTGCCTGCCTATTTTACAGATGCCCAAAGACAAGCAACCAAAGATGCTGGCACCATTGCTGGTCTTGAAGTTCTGCGCATCATTAACGAGCCGACTGCTGCTGCCCTCGCCTACGGTTTAGATAAACAGGACGAAGAGCAGCGCATACTAGTGTTTGACCTGGGCGGCGGTACTTTCGATGTCTCGGTCTTACAACTAGGAGATGGAGTTTTTGAGGTAAAAGCAACTTCGGGCAATAATCACTTAGGAGGAGATGACTTCGACAATGTGATTGTGCTCTGGATGATCGAAAACTTCAAAGTAGCAGAAGAAATCGATCTAGGAACCGATAAAATGGCTCTTCAGCGCTTGCGAGAAGCCGCTGAAAAGGCAAAAATCGAACTTTCGAGCATGGTGACAACGACCATTAATTTGCCTTTTATTACAGCCGACCAAACTGGGCCAAAACACCTAGAAATGGAACTGTCGCGTTCCCAGTTTGAAGAGTTGGCTAGCGAACTAATCGAGGGGACAATTGATCCTGTCACCCGTGCTCTCAAAGACTGTGACCTCACAGCAGATGAGATTGACCGTATTCTTCTAGTGGGCGGTTCAACTCGCATTCCTGCTGTGCAGAATGCAATTAGGAAGCATTTTGGTGGTAGGTCCCCGGATAGATCAGTTAATCCTGATGAAGCAGTAGCCCTAGGAGCAGCTATTCAGGGTGGTGTTCTAGGTGGTGAAGTTGAAGACTTGCTACTACTAGACGTAACTCCTCTCTCCCTGGGAATTGAGACTTTGGGAGAGGTCTTTACGAAAATCATTGAGCGCAATACCACCATTCCGACCAGTAAGTCTCAAGTATTTTCCACTGCTACAGATGGACAAACCTCAGTAGAAATCCATGTGCTCCAAGGTGAACGAGCCATGGCGAAAGACAACAAGAGCTTGGGTAAGTTCTTGCTTACTGGCATTCCGCCAGCATTGCGTGGTGTTCCTCAAATTGAGGTTTCCTTCGAGATTGATGTCAATGGAATTCTCCAGGTTTCAGCCGCAGACAAAGGTACTGGTCGAGAGCAGAGCATCCGCATTACCAATACAGGGGGATTAAGTGCCTCTGAAGTAGAGCGAATGCGGCAAGAAGCTGAAGAATACGGTGAAATAGACCTGTTGCGACAGCAATTGGCTGAAATCAGAAACCAATTTAATGGTCTTGCCTACAGCTTGGAATCTACCCTCAAGGATAACGCTGAACTTTGGACAAAGTTGATTGACGAGAACCCTCAGGCTCAAGTCTTACAAGCTCAAGCTAATGAGCAAAAGGAACAGCTCAAAGAGGAACTAGAAGATAGTTCCATTCCTGCTAGTCAACTCGAACCTCTCAGGGAGGCTGTTGAGCAAGTTAAACAAAAGGCTAATGACTTCCAGCAAACGGTGTTTGCTATTGGAGGTTTACTTGCTTCTGACAGTACCCAAGTTCCTGATTTAGAGGACTTTGAACCCGTCGAAGAAAGTACTGACTTGGAGACGGATAACAACGCTCAACCCACACTAGAAACAGAGGGAGAATTGAATCTTAACTTTGATGATGAAACTGTAACAGCAGACTACGAACCAGTAGACGCTGACTAATAATTAGCTGATCCAAGTTTTTTAGCTAGTGATCAGCTTTCTCAGGTGAGCTTGGTACAAGCTTTCTAGGGCTTGAAAACAACTCATCTAAACCAAAAAACAACCCGCTCCTACTCAGTAACTAAAAGAAAGATCAGCGCTCTATGCCTGACTATTATGAAATCCTAGGTGTCTCTCATGACGCCAGCAAAGAAGACCTAAAGCGTGCTTACCGCCGCCTTGCTCGAAAATATCACCCAGATGTTAACAGAGAAGCAGGTGCCGAAGAACGCTTTAAAGAAATTAATCGAGCTTACGAAGTCCTGTCAGAACCAGAAACCAGAACGCGGTATGACCGCTATGGAGAAGCTGGTGTAGCATCAGGTGCAGGAGCTGGTTATCCTGATTTCGGTGACATGGGTTTCGCCGATATTTTTGAAAGTTTCTTCGGTGGCTTTTCTGGCGGCGGAATGGGTCAACAAGGAACCCGCCGACGAGGTGGTCCGGTTCGAGGTGATGACCTACGTCTAGATTTAAAGCTGGAATTTCAAGAAGCCGTATTTGGTGGTGAAAAGGAAATTCGCATACCCCATCTAGAAACTTGTAAAGTCTGTAACAGTACAGGCGCGAAGCCAGGAACAAAGCCCCGCACCTGCTCTACTTGTAGTGGAACAGGTCAAGTGCGTCGTGCTACTCGAACTCCTTTTGGCAGTTTTACCCAAGTCTCAGTTTGTCCTAGCTGTAACGGTGAAGGACAGGTAATTGAAGAAAAATGCGAAGCTTGTAGTGGCGCAGGTCGCAAACAAGAAACGAAAAAGCTGAAAATTACTGTTCCGGCGGGAGTCGATAATGGGACTCGTCTGCGGGTTTCCAAAGAAGGCGACGCTGGGTTACGGGGTGGTCCTCCGGGAGACTTATATGTCTACCTCTTTGTTGAGGAGCACGCAACTTTTAAGCGGGAGGGTGTTAACATCCTTTCCGATCTAACAATTAGCTATTTGCAGGCAATTTTAGGTTGTCGTCTCGAAGTAGATACCGTCGATGGACCAGTAGAGCTAACCATTCCCCCAGGAACACAACCGAGTACAGTCTTGACACTAGAAAACCATGGCGTACCTAAATTAGGCAACCCTGTCAGTAGAGGTGATCACCTAATTCAGATTTTGATTGACATCCCTAACCGCATTACCCCTGACGAAAGAGAACTGCTGGAGAAACTAGCAAAAATTAAGGGTGAACGTACAGGTAAAGGCGGTTTGGAAGGATTCCTAGGGGGGCTGTTCCGAGGATGAGTAATCTAGGTACATCAAAGCTCAGCCAGATACCTGATGACCAGCTCGATCTACGCGGAACACCTTGTCCTATTAACTTCGTGCGCACCAAACTGCGTCTGGAGCAGATGGAGGTTGGAGCCTTATTAGAAGTTTGGCTTGACCCAGGAGAACCAGTTGAGCAGGTGCCTGATAGTTTGGTGATGGAAGGCTATGCGATAGAGGCTCTTGAAGAATGCAATAACTACTTTGCTCTCAAGGTAAGACGTCCAAAAACTTCCCCATGAAAGCGAAGAGTGCTGATCAAGATTCTCTAGATCTGTCTACACCGCTTCTGGGTACAGTTATGGCGGTTCAGGCAAATTTCTACCAAGTTCGGTTGGAAAAAGAGTTGCCAACCGAACTTGATCTGCTTCAACCAGCCCAAGAGCTAGCGATAAAAAACTTGCAATCCGCTAAGCCGGAATTTTCAATCCTGTTGTGTACCCGTCGCTCCCGGCTGAAAAAAACTGGTCAGAGGGTAATGGTAGGCGATAAGGTTCTTGTCGAATTGCCTAGCTTGACCAGTGAACGGGGGGCAATTGCAGAAGTTTTACCCCGCAAGAACCAATTGGATCGCCCACCAGTTGCCAATGCCGATCAAATTCTCCTTGTTTTTGCTCTAGAGGAACCGACCTTAGATAGCTATCAGCTCAGTCGGTTTTTGGTCAAGGCAGAATCGACCTTATTGAGTATTTTATTGTGTCTCAATAAAAGTGATTTAGTTAGCCAAGAGCAACAGCAAAAGTGGCAGCAGCGCTTAGGAGAGTGGGGCTATCAAGCTGTATTTGTCAGCGTTTATACTGATACTGGTTTAGAGGAATTAGAAAGCCTGTTGAAGCAAAAAATTACAATTCTTGCAGGTCTTTCTGGCGTAGGTAAGTCCAGTTTAATTAATCAACTGATTCCTGCTGCTGAGCTGCGAGTTGGAGAGGTTACAGGAAAACTGGGTCGAGGAAGGCATACTACTCGACATGTAGAACTGTTTGAATTACCTAGAGGGGGTTTGCTGGCAGATACCCCTGGCTTCAATCAACCAGATCTTACCTGTGAGCCAACTGAGTTAGCCCTTTACTTTCCGGAAATAGGGCAGCGTTTAACTCAAGGCCAGTGTCAATTTAGTAACTGTTTACATCGCGACGAACCTAATTGCGTGGTGCGAGGAGACTGGGAACGCTACGAGCATTATCTTGATTTTTTAGAGGAAGCGATCGCACAGCAAGAACTCCTGAAAAATCAGCCTGACTCGGAAGACAGTACGAAGTTGAAAATTAAAGTTTCTGGTAAACGTCAGTATGAACCGAAGCTAGAAAACAAAAAATATCGACGTCCTTCCCGCCGCACTCAACAGCAGTCACTGGAGGAATTATACCGGGATGCTGAAGAATTTTGAGACTGTAGTATTTCTCTATTTAGTGATGCACCCAAGGTACTCGCTTAAAGATACTGCTGGAGCGTCTCTGTGATATGCCCAGGGAAAAAATTAATACCAACTGCTGATTTGATTAGATAGGCAAAGAGTAAAATCAAAGCACTCAACAAAAAGTTAAGACCTATCAGTAAAATAGCTGCTGCTATCAGGTTACCTGCCTTAGAAATTTTTCCTTGAAAATATTGACGCTTTCTCTTTCGTCGATCCTTACCAACAAATAAAACTATGTAGAAGCGAGAAAAGATTAGGTCAACAACAAATCGTAAATCTACTATTTTCGGTGAAGGTTTAGGTATAGCTTGATTTAAAATAGATGTGATTGCTTGTAATTGTTCTGAGTTAAAGCTATCTAAAACGTAAGGGTCAAGCTGTTGTAAGTAGTAGCTGGAAGTTCTAGATTGATAGTTAGAAGAACTAACTTTCTCTTTCCACAACAGGGCTTTTCTCAAGGGGTAAACCATCTTTTTTAATAAACGCTATTTAACAAGGCAAAAAAAAATCACTCAGTTCATCTTCCCTAGAAAGTTAGGGAATTTATCATTGACTGTTAATTGCTCATCTTTGACCGCATTTCAAGTGGCTATTCACTATTCACAATCCCTCGAAAATTAAACCTAGTCCTAAGCCAAGCCAAGTGAGTATCACTCTGAACCAAAAGGCTTGGATTTGTTTTAAGTGAATAGATTTCATAGCTTTTTTGGCAAAAGCTAGAGTCAAAACCAATGTCAATCCAAGAAACCAACTAAAAGCTAAAGCTCCTGCCCAAGCAACAATTCCTGCCCCCTGAAAAATACTTGGTACAGAATTAGCTAAAACTCCTATCCAAACAATGGCAACAACCCAGGCTACAGCTAAAACAATTGCATCGGCTCCTACCCAAGCTAAGTATAACGTCACCATTGTAGTTACTAGAAATGTAAACCAATGAGCGTTATAGTTAGACATTAGCCAACCAACTAAGATTGACTCAAGGAAAAGTGCCATTAAATGGAATTTGGGAATTTGCTTTAAGGATGACATTAAAACCCAAGTAGCGACAACTTTTATTTGATTAGCTACATCTTAGTCATCCTCAGTGGGAGCGTCATCAGTGAAAACTCTCAACTTCAACATAAATATATAGTTTCTATCAGAGAATTCACTGAATTTTGAAGAAGATAATCGGGTTCGTTTACTCTGTAATTAGTTAACTGAACTTTCAACTAAGCTTCTCAAGCTAATCCCTAGGTTGGAGTGGACTTAGACAGTAGAAAAATTTTATGAAAATAAACTCCATTGTTAGACTCTCTGCTTGGTCATTAGGTATCTTATTTCTCTGTGCTACTCCAGCCTGTGGGGAAAATAGCTTAAGTCCCCCTCGAACCGAACAGCAACAGCTAACTAAACAGGAAGTATTGCAGAAACTAGTAGAAGCAGATGTTGTCTATCTAGCAGAAACTCATAGTAGCCCGGAGGATCATCAAGCCCAACTGGAAATTCTGCAAGCACTCTACCAAGAGAAGCAGAATATTTCTAGGGGAACTAATGCACCTCGCATCGCCATTGCTATGGAGATGTTTCAACGTCCCTATCAAGATATTCTTAATCAATACCTAGCAGGTAAAATTACGGAAGATCAGCTCAGGGAGCAAAGTGAATATCAGCAGCGCTGGGGTTTTCCTTGGGAATACTATGCACCCATACTCGAATTTGCCAAAACCCATCAGCTACCTGTCTTAGCTTTAAATGTACCCACTGAAGTAACTCGCCAGGTTGCTAGCCAAGGTTTAGAGAGTCTGACAACTTCCCAACAGCAGTATATTCCACCACTAGCGGAAATTTGGACAGATCAAGCCGAGTATCGTCAGATGATAGAGGAGATCTATCAACAGCACGCTCATGCAGGTCACGGCAACAGTAACAATTTTGAGCGATTTTTCACAGCCCAGGTACTATGGGATGAAACAATGGCAGAGGTAATTGCTCAGTTCCTCAAAGCCAATCGAGATTACCAGGTGGTGGTACTAGCTGGACAGGGGCATGTTGCTTACGGTTACGGCATTCCTGCTCGTGTAGAAAGACGTATGAAAAATCCGCAACTAATGCAGCGTAGCGTTTTCTTTGATGTTTCAGTAGAAGACCAAGCTTTGGGAGAAAAGGCAATAGCTGACTACTTTTGGTAGCCTCATAGATTAAACCAACAAGATCTCCGGCGATCGCTGTGAGCATATTAGCTTCTCATTGTTGCTACAAATGAGCTGCCAATTTACCAATTGATAATTGACAATTGATAATTAATTTGGTCGAAAGCCTCTCCTTACCAATGGATAATTGATAATTGATAATTAACAATTAATTAATTTGGAGGAAATTATCCATTATCCATTCTTAATTATCAATTCTTGAATTATTAGTTCTGGTAGTTTCGTTGCCACATCTTCAAGAGAATAACCTTGCCAAAAGCCGCCAGAATCTCTGAAGGTTGGAATACCACTGTCTGCTGATAGTCCGGCCCCACTTAAAATAACAATTTTTCCCATATTAATCTTCAGGCAACCCCTTGACTAGTTTGGGCAACGAGATAATCAACAACATCAAGATAGCTTCCCCGACTTTGGTATACTTTGTATTGTCTTTGAGCAGCATTACCTTCTCTGAGTACTTTCTCTACTAAAGAGAAAATCTCATCCCAGTCTCCTTGATCTTCCAAAGCAGGACGCAGGTAATTAAGGAGTTGTTTTATTAATTCTTTTGCTGGTAAAGAACACTCAAGTTCTACATTAATTAAATTACCCTGCAAACCACTGCGAGCTGCACGCCAATGGGCAGCTTTTAATAATTCTGGGTGAACGGCCACAAATTCTCTATCTTCTCTGGCCTGTTGGCAGCACGTTTTGACTAATGCCCTTACTAGTCCAGCAATCATAACTGCTTCATCTATAGTTAGGCAAATATCTGTGACGCGAAACTCCACTGTGGGAAAGCGTTCAGATAAGCGTATATCCCAATAAATTTTAGTTGGATCATCAACCACACCTGTTTTAATCAGGGTTTGTATTAAGGCTTGATGTTCACCATAATTAGAGAAAAAAGGGGGTGGGCCAGCGGTTGGCCAGCGATACCAAAGTTCTGTACGATAACTGGCGTAACCCGTATCTTCCCCTAACCAGAAGGGGGAATTGGCTGCTAAAGCTAACAGAGGAGACAACCAATTTCTGGCCCTGTTGACAGTTTGTATCGCTAACTCGCGATCGCTTAAGCCGACGTGAACATGACAACCGAAAATTACTAAATCTCTAATAATTTGTTGATAATCTTGCTCTAATCCTAAATAGCGCTCTTTTTGGGTAATGGATTGATCTTGCCAACGAGAAAAAGGATGAGTACCCCCTGCTGCAATTGCCTTACCTGCTTGGTTGGCAGCTTTAATTACAGAACCTCGCGCCTTTGTTAACTGACGGCGAACATCGGCCAGGGTTTGGCAGACAGAGGTAGCAATTTCTAACTGGGAAGTGTGAACTTCTGGCTGTACGATATCTTCACCCAAGGCTTCCTTGGCTGGCGGCATAATTTGCCCCGAACGTTCGGAAAGCTGACGAGTTTCTGGGTCAATGATTTGGTACTCTTCTTCAACACCAATTGTAAATTCTTCTGAGTTTCCCACTTATTTTCAGTTTTTATCTCAATTTATTCAAGAATAGCGACAAACGAACCTCAGTGTTGCTGTTTTCGGCAAATCGCACTTGTCTAGATAAGCGATCGCTAGAGATAAAGTTAAAGAGTCTCACCAGTCTTAAAATTGCTAAAACAGCAGTGGAACGAGCAATTGCCTGGATAAACCAACAAACTGAAGCCTTAGGAGTTGCCATCAATGATTATGCAAGCTGAAGAGAAAAAAGTTTACACGCCAGAAGAGTACCTTGAGTTTGAGGTTAACTCAGAAGAACGGCATGAATACATCAATGGTGAAATTGTACTGATGACTGGCGGAACCCCAAATCATAATCAAATTGCTCTTAACCTGAGTGGTGCGCTGAATTTTGCCCTCAAACGCCAACCTTATCGAGTTTTTGTCACGGATCAACGGCTTTGGATTCCTCACAAACGCATCCATACCTATCCTGATGTCATGGTAGTTCAGGGTGAATTGCAATTACAAGCAGGACGAAGAGACACCATTACTAACCCCTTGATGATTGCAGAAGTATTGTCAGAATCTACTAGAAGCTATGACAAAGACGCAAAATTTGCAGCCTATCGCAGCATTGACAATTTTCAGGAATATCTTCTCATTGACCAGTACACCATGCACATTGAGCAATACTTCAAAACTGAGCAAAAACGCTGGATATTTTCTGAATATGATGATGCTAAGGAAACAGTTTATTTAAATTCTCTTCCCTTTCAAATCTTGATTGAAGATATTTATGATAAGGTTGAGTTTGAATCAAATTAAGGAAACAGGGTTGATTAGAGCTTCTACATGAATACCTAAATAATTTCCTAAGTTGATTGACCTTGCCCACCTTACAACGGAATGGTCATCTCGATTTTAGATTTTGGATTTTGGATGAAGGGATTTTCCTCTCCTTGCAAAGTTGAGGCTTGTGTAATTTATAATCCAAAATACTCGCCCTCGCTGCGTCGGCTGTGCTATCGG
>JBAUJE010000304.1:0-9728 GCA_049683475.1 Coleofasciculaceae cyanobacterium
CCTATAAAACTTGATGGCTATTGAATTATTAGCCATCAAAAATTTTATACTATAAGGGCAGTCGTTAAACCACGGCAAATTCAACTTGGAAGACTAGATCGTTATAGTCCAAGTCACCGCCACCGAATATATCCTCTGCACCAAAAGTGTTATCTCCTAAGAGACGGAAATGGTCAATTCCTAGAGGATTAGCAGCTTGGTAATTAAAGTAAGCATATGGCCCGTTTCCATCAAGTCCCTGATTGTCGGGGTTTTCTGCCAAAAATGTGTCTGGTGTGCCATTGGCGATGATGAAAGGCGCTAAGAGTAAGCCTCCATCAAGGGTTAGTGAACCCTCGCTGCTACTTCCGCCTCCCAGGTTAACCTCTAATACAGTACGACCAAAGGCAGCTTGTTCATAGCCAGCATCACCAGGTAAAAGATCTGTTACACCGTCTAAATCGACGTCCACTCCACCGTTAGGGTCATTAATAATGTACAGACCAAAGAAATTATCAAATTTCGCCTCACTATTAACTGCGTAACTTGCCTCTAATTGTTGACCGTTCTGTTGGTCTAAATCAATTATTTCTCCTTGAGGGAAGAAACCTTGGAAGAAGGTGCCAATTGGGAACTGCTGATCCGTTGTCTCAAACTCTAAGCTGGTGTCACCAAAATTAACTGTGTTGTCCTCTAAAGTGGGTGAAGTAGCTAGGGAAAGACTATCAACAGGTGTTTGACCAGCCGAAATTGCATCAGTAGTGCTAGCTGGTATTTCATAAAACCTGATTAAGGCCCCTGGAGGAAAACTGATTTGACGAGTAGGAGTATCACCAACAGGATTGGTTAAAACTGAGAAAATTTGTTGTGAACGCGCTAGGGCAGCTTGATCATAGCCTGTATCTCCTGGGGCAAGGGGTCCAATATTACCTTGGGCGTTATCAACTGTATAGAAACCATATTCGTTAACGGGGTCATCCTCGCCTCCTTCTACTTCTGGACTGAATAGTAGAGTAGCTTGGCCTTGAACCTGGAAAACATTGTCCCCAACTTGAGTCAAAATTTGATCAGCGGTTGGTTGTGCAGCCTCGGTTATCCCATAGAGAGTCGTACTACCACTTACCTCATTACCTACAGCTAGCAGGGGTTGACCATTAGGGCTGTCTTCAGCTGCGATGAAAGTTAAACCTTCTGGTCCTAAGTCTCCGGCAGTACCAGCAGCCGGATCACCACTAAAGTCACGATTGTTAATGTACTCAACAAACTGAGGAGTGGTGGGTTCTGTGATGTCATAGACCATGACTCCCCCCACCCGTTCTAGACCGATGAAAGCATAGGTACGACCATCAACGATACCAATGGTTAAACCTTCTGGTTCCGGACCTTTGTTGTCGCTGCGGGTATCAAAACTGTTCTCGGTGTTGTCGGAGTTAAAATTGGCAGGTAGTAGCTGGGCAAGGCGTTCCTCTAAATCATCGCCACTGTCGTAAACTAGGTTACCGAACTCATCCCAAATTGTGAAAGAACGACCACCATAGGCAAATAACTGGTCATAGTCACCATCACCATCAAGGTCACCATCGAGGGTAGAAACAGTTAGCCGACCTAAGTTAGCATCTTGCTGAAGTTCAGCCGCGTTGGGAAAAGCTTGGGGGTCAAGGACTAAATCTGCTACCCGTGCATCCTCACCCCGATCATCCCCTTCATTGGCAGTAATGTAATAAGTACTGCCGTTGGCTGCAAAGGAAGCGATCGCATCGGGTTGGCGCAAGCCGTAAACTGGCCAGTTACGTAGATTAATTACCCCGTCTGCATCACTGGCATCTAAGGTATTACCCTCACCAAAGTTAATTAAACCTAAAACCACTGGCACAGGATTGGGATTAAGAGGAACTGTACCATCAATGGGAATTGGCTGGTCAAGTAAGCCAAAGTCGTTATCATTAAGTACTGCCAAACGTCCATCTGGCAGCAGTGCTAAACCTTCCGGTTTGTCACCGGCTTGATAACCTAGAGAAGGAAGATTAGCAATCTTAATTTTATTAACTGGTCTGATGCCTGAAGCTGCCAATTGGTCTGGGGTAAGTTGCTCTAAAGTTGAGGCAGCAGGTAAAGTCGGTGCATTAGGACTCAACAGATTGGTGGCGCTGTTGATGTCTATCTCAAAGATAAATTTCTTAGCGGTAGGACTAGTAGAAGCATCCCGTTCCAGCACAAAGAATTTGCCATCCCCTGCATAAACCGCATCACCAATCTTATCTACTCTGCCACCAGGACGGACATCAGCATCTTCTAGGAGATATACATACTCCTCTACCGGAATACCTGTCGCTGGGTCAATACCGACAATACGAATTACGCTGGAGTTGTCAGAAGTGGCGCGGTCAGGATTAGCTAGGGGTGTCTGAATAAAGGAATAAAGGATATTTCTGTCTGTATCGAGGGCGATCGCTTCAAAACCCCGATTAGGACGACGATTAGAATATTCAGCAGGCAAAGATTCTGTGCCAAAAGTACCCACTGGCTGTGCTGCTAGTGCTGCTGTTCCTTCGGGTACGAAGCGGTTAATTAGTATTCCATCAGTACTGAAATGGTAAATAGCAGGTCGGTACTCATCCACCATCCAGAAACTACCATCTGGGGCAATAACTATACCCTCTAAGTCAGCACCTAATTCATCATAGGTAAGTAGGGTGCCATTCAGGTCTACGGGTTCTTCGTCTACACCAGGAATATTAGGACGACCAGTAATTGGGGTCACTCCATCTGGTCGTACTAAGGGAATCTCACTAAGGTTTTCAATGGCCCCAGTCGCCTCATTCAATTCAAAGCGGACAACGCGAGCTTGGTAGTCTGGTAAAACAAAGGGTCGTTCGTCTTGACCATCCCCGTCTGTATCTGTTGGTTCGCCGTTAGGTCCTCGGTCTGGAACAGTCACAAATTGCAGGTTTCCGTTGGCCGCAGTACCGGCAAAGAATAGACCAGATAAACCACCTAGTAAGATTTGCTGACCCCCAGGGGTTGTACCCAATACTGGTAGAGTGGGAAACTCGAATTGTTGTAGCGTAGCTGGCCCGCGACTATAGTTTTGGAAACCTAGGGGTAAAATATCCTGAACTGTGTTGTTGGTCAGGTCTAGGACAGCAAAGGCATTATTTTCTTGTAGGGTGACAAAAGCCGTGTTACCGTCCGGTGCAACAGCAATGTACTCTGGTTCGACATCCTGAGAAACGGTTACACCAGGGAAAATTCTTACTCCCCTGTTGCGTAGTTCTTCCTCGCGACCGTTAAAAGCGTTAAAGTCTAGATTGGTTACCGTTGCCCCTGCGACACCGCCAGCTAGGTCAACAACACTAATTGAACCCTCTGGGTCGTTAGAGAGACTAAAGTCATCTACTAACAAACCAGAAACAGTGGTAAATTCACCGACATCTGCTACTCCAACGCCTAGGGTGAATTGACCTGTGGTTTGGAAGGTATAGGAGAAAGTTTCAAAGCCAGTTTCGTTGAAGAATTCGTATTGCTCAAAACTATCTAAATTGGAGATGGGGTTAAAAGAAGCCGTTGTATCTGCTAAAACTTCATTAACAACCTCCGTTGCTCCTTCAATGGAGATAAAGGCATAGTCATTGAAGTTAGGATCGGCATTCTGACCTACTGTTTCATTAGTTAGAAAGTTATAGGAAAAAGTTAGGGTTTCGCCGGCTGTAGCGGTGAAGGTTTGAGTCAGAGAAGAACCTTCGATTGTATTAGGTAATATGACATTTACTAAGTTAGGCGGTAAATTTGCCGCCGGAACCGCAGTGCCACCTGCAACTGGGTTGAAGTTGGCATCTAAACCGATGACTTCATTGGTTGCAGTAGAAAGGAAAGCCTGAGAATCTCCCTCGACTGGACCTCTGCCAAAGGTATTAGTTGCCAGAACCGCATCACCTGTAGGAGTCCAACCTGCTAAACCTTCTTCAAATCCTCCACTAACTAAAGGAGAACCATCACCCGGTTCCCCCTCATTTGCTACTAATACCCTAGTGCCATCAGGGGTAAAGGTAAGCATATCTGGCAGTGCCCCCACCTGTACCTGATTGAGGAGGTTACCATTGACATCGAAGAAGACAACTAGACCTGGGTCTTGGGTATTGATAGCCTCAACAGCTACCGCAACAATGCCATCTTGGACGGCAACACTGTTGGCACCAGCACCAAAAGGTGTGAGATCAATTAAGGACAGTAAAACAGGATTGGCAGGATCATTAATGTCAAGGACATCAATGGAGCTAGTATTGCCATTGACTACAAATAAGCGTTGTGTCGTTGGATCATGAGCGACGATCTCAGCTGCACTTTCGTCAAAAACACCAGTGGCAAAGGTTCCTAGCTGATTTAAAGTAACGGGCATTTATTCTCCTCACTCTACACAGATCGAAAAAGTGTCTTTAGTAAGGGAGTAGGGACAAGAGAACTAGGATTTTACTCTTTACTCCTCATCAGTAGCTGTTTTGAGAGGAGTAACAGGGAGTTCTTTATTTTGCTCCCTGGGGAGTAGTCTGTCAGGCAACAGATTCTTTGCCATTCCCTATACTCCCTAACACAAAGCACCTTAATTGAGACAATTCAAATCTATTCAGCAGGACAATAGCTGAACTCTTGGAATTCGAGATAATTCTACTGAACGCCACAAAAGTCTAAATAATTTTTGCAGACAACTGATGGCGTATTTTCTTTCCTTTTTAATTCATTTAATTCAGTCTCACTTACTTGTGAGTAAGCCCAAAAACACCCTGGGATTTTCTGTAGCTATTTTCTGCATAACTTACTGGAAAGGGGTCATTTAAAATTAACAAACAGGCCTTATCGTACCCTGTCAATATTAAGATTTGAATATAAAAGCAACAAGAAAAGTTTATATTAGGGTTAAGAAATGACTCCGATACACTTGGTGCTAAAATTAGGCATTAAAGGGAAAATCGCTAAACAAATACGAATAATTGTTTACTTTTGCCTGAGTCATAACATAAAATATCTCTTAATCTAGATAGTTTTATTTTTAATTAACTCAGATATTAGCTTGGTGATTTTTGAACTAATTGGCAATCTTGAGCTAGCTATTTGCTTTAATTTTCAGTAACCTTAACCCATCTTCTGATGACTCCACTTCCTCTAAATAACTGTCCTCATCACTAGCAAGAAGACGTTGGGCTGCTTCGAGCATATCGGTGGCAATGTCTCTAAGATCTTCCCGATTATCCAGGTAGGTTTGTAGAGCATCTATTGGATTAATACTACTGCCAACGCCAAGTTCTGGTAAGCGAGGACGGGCTAACTGAGAAACTAATTCCGGACGAATTGTGTAGCTATGAGCCTCACTCAATACTTGGTGTATAGCGGTATTATCAATTAAGTCTAACTGCTCAGAACGTAGCTTATAAATTAGTCGTACTACTGCTTGTTTAATATTCTTTTTATTGATAGCTTTGAGTAAGGCTGCTTGTGGTTCAGCTGCCTCAACAATATTGACTTCAATAGTGCAAAAAGAACGAGCTGGTAAAGGACAGAATTCCCACTTTACTTGACCTTTTGCCAACTCAACTATTACATATCCTTTGTCTTCTTTTTCTTCGGAGAAATCTACCCTTTCAATACTGCCGGGATAAATAATTGGTGGGTTATTGGACTGGTTGAGATTCTGGTGTCGGTGGACATGTCCTAGGGCAACATAGTCAAAACAGGGGCGTTGCAGCAAGGAAAGAGGAATCGTAAAACCCTTGCCTACCGCCAGAAAGCGTTCCGCCCCGATTGCGGCACGGTCTGCCATTAAGTGACCTAAAAGAACTGTTGGTACTTCTGGGTCAAGATTGCGGATTTCTGCTTCTAATACTGGTTCTAAACGCTCAATTAGTAACTCATTGACCTCGGCAAGGGCTAAACCCTCGGTTTCCGGTCGAGTTAGTAGGGTAGAGCGAGTTAACCAGGGCAAAGTAATTACCTGCACAGGGCCATTACGGGTGGGGATTGTGTGAGTTTGTAGGCTGTCACCAACGATAAATCTTGGCACTCCTAAGGTACGATAGATACATAAGCTGGCACCTCCACTACCCTGAGCATGCTGGTCGTGATTGCCCACTAGTAAAACTGTGGGGATATCCGCATCAACTAAGCGGCGAAACTGACTGGCAAAAGCTTCTTGAATATAGGGCGCAGGTGTAGCATCGGGAAAGGCATCTCCCCCAAATAAAACCAGATCTACAGGTTCTGCGATCGCTCGGTCAATACATTGAGATAGGGTTTTGAGGAAATCTTCCAAGCGTGTATTAACACCAGTAGCTGGATTAATTCTGCCATGGGAAAAGCCACTTCCCATGTGAATATCAGACAGATGAAGAATTTTAAGCATACAAAGAAGAATGCAATAACTTTGAATTCCCCAAAGGGGTCAGTTGGGCTAATTACTAATGGCAATTTGGCTGAGGCGCTTCAAAATCCTCAGAACACTATACAGTTCATTACCACGATTGCGAGTATTGAACAAGTCTGATGTGGCGTATTGAGGGATGAAGTCTTTGACTAACTTGACAAAGATGAAACTACCGCCCGTGGTAATCATGCCGTAGCTGGGTTTTTCCGAGTTGGGATTACCCAGCATATATGCCAACAGTTGTGCTAGTCCTTCCTCGATAGATTTCAATCAAATATTTGTGATGAACTATGACACTTTTGCCAATAATCAGACAAACTATTACACAATAACCGTAAAGGTTTTGTTTTTACTTTAATGCGAATTCTGAATCGATCTCCTCAATCAGAGACAGAAACAAGGCAGCGTATCCTCCAGGCAGCGCAAAGTTTGTTTGCTCGTCGGGGTTATGAAGGTACTACTACAAAGGATTTGGCTAGCGCTGCTGGTGTCGCAGAAGGCACTCTGTTTCGCCATTTTGAAAATAAAAAGGCAATCTTGGTGGAGGTAGCAACCCAAGGCTGGGTCGAAATTCTCACAGATTTGCTGACGGAACTGAGTGAAATGGGTAGCTACAAAGCTGTCGCTCAAGTAATGCGGCGACGGATGATGCGGATGAAAGAAAATGCAGATATGATGAGAGTTTGCTTCATGGAGGCGCAGTTTCATCCAGAATTGCGCGATCGCATTCAATCAGAAGTAATCATCAAAATGACGGATGTTGCTGAGGCTTTCTTTGAAACAGCAATGGAAAAAGGTATTTATCGCCCCATGAATGCCAAGGTAGTTGCCAGAGTATTTTTGGGTATGTTTGCCGTTGCTGGTTTTAGTGATCAAACTATTATCGAACCAGAAGCATCTCCGAAGATGATGCAAGAAATGGCAGAAGGAATTGCTGATATTTTTCTTAATGGTGTTTTAGCGAAGGAGTAAATCCCGCGATTGCCTAACCCATTTACTTACTTCTTCAACGGGGGGGCAAAGATCTCGTCGTTGTAGGTTTGCTACTTGTAATCTGAGGATTTGTTGGTGCAATCTGTGGGCAGGAGTCTGGGCAAGTTGAACTATTGAGGCAATACCAGCATGCAGCAAAAGACCACAGTGTTGACAACCAACACTAGGTATGCGGGCTAAATCTGCCAAAGCAACCCATTTATTGACGTGCTGAGAATTTACTTGTAGCTGATTAGCCAAATCTTGCTTTAATTGGGGAGTGCTGGCTTTTTTTAAAAGTTGCCTAGTTGTACTAATTCCTGATTCCCTTAACTTAGATTGATCATCCTCACTCAATCCAGGTAATTGCTCAATTGACCAGTTACAAGGTCGGAGCGCACTGTACCTATGTTCGGCTTGGGGGGACATCCTAAATACCTTAGAAACCTTTAATTGTAGCTTCAAAAATCTCGCTATACAAAAATATCAACAATCCTTAACATATAGAGGAAGATATGGGGAAGAAAGAATTAAGAATTAAGAATGCAGAAAGATGAGGGAGATGGGAAGCAGGGGAGCAAGGGAGCAGGGGGAGATGAGGAAGATTGATAATTTCCAATTCCGCCATTCTAAATTTTCAATTCCCTATTGCCTACCTTTAGAGCAGTAGCTAAGAGGCAAAGTAACGGTGAAAGTACTACCAACTCCTACCTGACTCTCAAAGGTAATTGCCCCACGTTGCAAATCTACCACCTTTTTAACGATCGCTAAGCCAAAGCCACTGCCAGGAAAGGTACTAGCATTTTTGCCACGATAGAAGGGTTCAAAAATTTTGGATTGGTCTGCTAAAGGAATGCCAATACCTTTGTCTTGAATACGAAAAATTGCTTGGTTATGCCGAACAATTAAGTCAAAATTAACGGTGCTATCTTGAGGAGAATACTTCAAGGCGTTAGAGAGCAAGTTAGTAAGCATTTGTTTGAGAAGTTTGGCATCTAGCCAAGCAGAAAAGCAATCTCCCTCGCTGTGAAAGCAAATTACTTGTCCTTTTTGACGAATTAATGGTATTTCTTCTAGTAAGTTGCGGCAGAATATTTCTAAATTTAGGCTTTCTGGTTCTAATTCTTCTCTGCTATTATCAGCTTCTTCATAGACTAAAATATCTTCTAAAAGCTTGGTTGTCTGTTGCACAGAAATTTTAATTTTTTGTAAATATCGAGCTTTTTTATCCTGCGTCAGTTTGTCGCTGTACTTTTCTAACATTTCTGTAGAGCTAAGAATAACTGTTAGAGGGGTGCGGAATTCGTGGGAAACTGTGCAAAAAAAATGAGATTTGATTTGGTTTAGTTCTTTTTCTTTAGCTAAAGCTTTTTTTATTTCTGCTTCTGCTTGCTTATGAGTCGTAATATCTCGAACTATCCAGCGTAGACCGACGACTACTTCTTCGTCTTGGCAATCGTACCTGGGAGAAACAGCAATCGCTGCCCGAAAAGGCTGACCATTACGGGGTTGCAGGCAAATTTGCCAATCCTGAAAATAACCCCATTGTTCCTGTTGAGCCAGTTTATTGTGGAAATTATAAATATCGCCTTTAAGGATAAAAACAGTTAATGGTTTGCCCACTAACCTTTCGTTGCTAACATTGAGCATAGTGGCTGCTGCCTGATTTGCCTCCTGGATAACTCCTTTCCTATCAGTTACAAAATAGGCATCGGGGGCAAAATTAAATAATTCTTGGTAGCGCTGACGCTCTAATTCAGCTTGAAGATTGCTTAGAACTAGTTCCTCTTGTTGTACTTGTAATTCTTCTAAAGCTATAGATAACTCTTCTATAACCTCAAAGAGCACATTGGGGTGGGTCAGTAATTCGCTCTCCTTCTTTTGTAATAAAGTGTTTAACTGCTCTTGATAAAAGTGGATATCGTTATCCATTTTTTCTGAACTCAAAGCTCACCTCCTTTTCTTTTCTACAATAGGTATAATGACTTATGCACAGAACGACTAGAGTTGTGTGTCGAAAAGTTTATCAAAGTTGATTTTTTGAACAAAAATATTTATTATTAAAATAGCTTCATTATAGAGTATAATAAATGTTCTAAAATAGAAGCTAAAAACTCCGCCTCTTTCAGAGCGGGGATTAAAGCCTATGGCAGGTTAAAATCGGTCAAGAAATATCTAATTAAAGTGAAGTGATACCCACCAGTTACTAAATCGGTAGTATGGTTGTGTCCAACTCTTATAGGACTTACGCACTCAGACATTAAGAATCGCTGTAACCCTCAGTTAAGAGTTCCCTGTTCCCTGTATGCCCTAACGGCCAATGCTGAAGGGCGCACCTTAGCGTAGCGTTAGCGACGTTGCGTAG
>JBAUJE010000305.1:0-95537 GCA_049683475.1 Coleofasciculaceae cyanobacterium
GGGGAAGATGGGGGAGTTGGGGAAGATGGGGGAGTTGGGGGAGTTGGGGACGAATTTTCATCAATATCTGTCCTCCTTATCGTCCTCACCTCATCAGCCCCTCATCCCCTTAACTCCTCACCCCCTAACAAAGCTATAAACTTTAACGGCGTGCCACACCGTCTTGTCGTGCGGCACTTTGCACAGCGGCAGCAACTGCTGTTACTACTCGTTCGTCAAAAACTGAAGGAACGATGTATTCTTTATCTAAGTCTGTAGGACTAATTAAGGAAGCGATCGCATAAGCTGCTTCTAAGTACATTTTGGTGGTAATTGCTGAGGCTCGACAGTCTAATGCACCGCGAAAGATACCGGGAAAGGCGAGGACATTATTAATCTGATTAGGGTAGTCACTACGACCTGTTGCCATAACAGCCACATCATCTGTTACTAATTCAGGCTGTATTTCGGGGATGGGATTTGCCATTGCCATGACAATTGGGTCCTTTGACATTGAGCGTACCATCTCTGGGGTAACTACACCGGGGGCGCTAACTCCTAAAAATACATCTGCACTAGCGAGAGCATCTGCCAAGGAACCAGTAGCTGCTACAGCAAATTCTCGCTTTTCTGGCGTTAGCTGAGGACGATCTTTAGAAATTAGGCCTTTTGAGTCGCACATCCGAATCTTACCAGCCCCAGCTTTGCGCAGTAACCGTGCGATCGCCACCCCTGCGGCCCCGGCTCCATTAATGACAATTAGAGCGTCTTCTAAAGATTTATTAACCAGCTTCAGGGCATTAATCAAAGCTGCCAAACTGACGATGGCAGTACCATGTTGGTCATCGTGGAAAACGGGAATGTCTAATTCCTGCCGCAATCTTGCTTCGATTTCAAAGCAGCGGGGGGCGCTAATGTCTTCAAGGTTGACACCGCCGAAGACAGGGGCAATATTCTTGACGGTGGCGATAATACTCTCTGTGTCTTGAGAAACTAGACAAATTGGAAAAGCATCAATACCGGCAAATTCTTTAAACAGCATTGCTTTCCCTTCCATTACTGGTAAGGCGGCTTCTGCACCTAAATTGCCTAGCCCCAAAACAGCACTACCATCTGTAACAATGGCAACACTATTGCTTTTAATAGTTAAAGAATATACTTGATCCGGCTCAGCAGCAATTGCTTTGCAGATACGACCCACACCTGGCGTATAAGCCATTGCCAACTCAGCTTGGCTTTTGAGGGGCAGTTTGCTGCTGATGTGAATCTTACCACCACGATGCAGATTGAAAGTGCGGTCATAGACATCAATAATTTTGATCTCTTGGAGTTTTTTAACCGCTTGTACAATCTGCTCAGCGTGTTCAGTACTGGTGGCATCAACAGTTATATCGCGAAGGGAAAGCTTGCGAGTTTGTTCAATCAGTTTAATCTCTCCGAGGTTGCCACCAACCTCTGCAATTGCCTGGGTAACACTGGCAAGTCTTCCGGCGCTGTTGGGAGTTTGTATGCGAATCGTTAAACTGAAGCTAGGGTTAGGGGTTAGGTCTACCATACTTTACTCAAATGTACTCAAATTCACCCTAGCCTATCGGAGCAGACCAACTAGTATTTGTGCCGAGCTACACTTCCTTTTAGCGAAGTGCCTTTACCATGACTAGTCTTTACACCGAAGTTGAGATCAATGCCCCAAAGCAAAGGGTTTGGCAGGCTTTGTTCCAAAAAGAGCGATGGAAGTACTGGAACAGTTTTCTATTTGACTGTGACTCAAAAGCACCATTTCGGCAAGGGCAAGAGGTCTTTCTCTCCTTGCGACGGCTTCCTGGCGAGGAAGAAACCGAGTTTGAGCCTCTGGTCACCAGGGTTCAACCAACAACTTGTCTCCGTTGGGTTTCCTCAATTCCCGGTTTTCGCAATGAGTATGTGTTTGAACTACAAGAAATTGGCATTGGTCGTACCAAATACGTTCATAAGAGCTACTACTCAGGCATTCTGAGCCGTGTGATTGTGCCTTTTATTCGAGAAGATGAGCGCCAAGGGATTAAACGCATGGCACGAGAGTTAAAACTCTATGTGGAAAATTGAAAATTGTTAATTAGAGGGAACAGGGAACAGGGAACAGGGAACAGTGAACAGAAATCCCATTAATTGCCCGCTACCTCTAACATCACCCTCATCACCCTCATCACCCTCATCACCCCCATCACCCTCATCACCCCCATCACCCTCATCACCCTGCTCAATCGTGGGTAACACCGTTAGGCATAATAGCTCCTTTAAGGTTGGCATCGCGCAGATTAACCTTATCTAAATTGGCATCAATCAAGACAGCTTCTACTAAAAGTGCTTCACTCAAATTAGACCAGCACAGTTTAGCTCGGTATAAATTAGCCTTACTGAGATCTGCCTCTCTTAGGGTTGTCCAACTTAACTTTGCTCCTCTCAGTTTTGCTTCACGCAAGTTAGCCTGAGAGAGATTAGCTCCGTTTATGTTAGATCGAGACAAATCTACCTTAGACAAGTCAGCCCTAGTTAAGTTTGCCCCATTCAAGAGAGCTTTTGAGAGTTTTGCCCCTTGCAAATTAGCCTTAACTAAGGTGGCATTTGTCAAATTAGCTCCGTCCAGGATTGTTCCTGTCAGAGTCGCACTAGCAAGATTAGCTCTCCAGAGGCAGGCTTCTAGCAATTTGGCTCTACCCAAGTTAGCATCCTTAAGAATTGCCTCAATTAGAATTGCTTCAGTTAGATTGGCTCCCCTCAGATCAGCTTCACTGATCTGAGATGACCGCAAATTGGCATCAGTTAAGTTAGCCGTCATCAGATTACATTGGCTTAAGTCACTAGCAATTAAGTTTGCTTGTTGCAAATCACCTCCCCGTAGGTTAGCCCTCACCAGTTTTGCCTCTCGCAGGTTAGCTCTCTTGAAGCATGTCCCCACCAGATCGCTTTTGCTGAGATTAACACCTCGGAAATTCCCATCAGATAAATCTGCTCCTGCTAGAGATAGCCCCTGTAAGTCAAGGTTACGAAAGTCCCTCTCCCCTGCTGCATATTGGTTCAGCAGTTCTTCGGCATCCATAAGCAATTTGCCTCGCGCCTCTCTCTTAAATAATCTTTAAGAAAAATAATATACACTCTCATACTCGCACTGAGAAAATCATAAAGATAGCAAGAAGTAGGGAGTTAGGGGCAGAAAGAGGCAGGGGGAAGTAAACAATTCTCAATATTCCCATTAACAATTAACAATTAACAATTCACACCACACCTCGTTTCCCATCGGCTAAAGCATGGATTTTTCTCACTGCCTAAGTCCTATGATTGTTAATCTGACAGCCAATGATAGCTAAGGAAAGAGAACACTAATGCCAGACAATTTTAGAAGCAAAGTCGTTACCCAAGGCATCCAGCGATCGCCGAATCGAGCTATGCTCAGGGCAGTTGGTTTCACAGACCAAGATTTTACGAAACCGATTGTGGGTATTGCTAATGGCTACAGCACTATTACTCCTTGTAACCTAGGGCTAAATGACCTAGCCAAACGGGCAGAAGCAGGCATTAAACAAGCTGATGCGATGCCTCAAATGTTCGGCACAATTACGGTTAGCGATGGTATCTCCATGGGTACGGAGGGGATGAAATATTCCCTGGTATCGCGGGAGGTAATTGCCGATTCCATTGAGACTGCCTGCAATGGACAAAGTATGGATGGTGTCCTGGCAATTGGTGGTTGTGATAAAAATATGCCAGGGGCAATGATAGCCATTGCGAGGATGAACATTCCGGCAATTTTCGTTTACGGTGGCACCATTAAACCGGGACATCATAATGGTAGTGATTTAACTGTTGTTAGTGCTTTTGAAGCCGTCGGGCAATACAGTGCTGGTAAGCTACCAGAGGAGCAACTCAAGGCAGTAGAAGAAAAGGCTTGCCCTGGTGCTGGTTCCTGTGGTGGCATGTTCACAGCTAATACTATGTCATCTGCCTTTGAAGCAATGGGGATGAGTTTGCCCTATTCTTCCACGATGGCAGCTGAGGATGCAGAAAAAGCTGAGAGTGCAGAGAAATCGGCTTTTGTTTTGGTAGAAGCGATTCGTAACCAGCGCTTACCCAAGGAGATTTTAACTCGCAAAGCTTTTGAGAATGCCATCTCCGTAATTATGGCGGTGGGGGGTTCGACTAATTCAGTTTTGCACTTACTCGCGATCGCCCATGCTGCTGGTGTTGAATTGTCAATTGATGATTTTGAAACTATCCGCGCTAGAGTGCCTGTGCTGTGTGATCTTAAGCCGTCTGGCAGATACATAACTGTTGATTTACACCGTGCTGGTGGTATTCCCCAGGTCATGAAAATGTTACTAGTGCATGACCTTCTACATGGTGATGCTTTGACAGTGACTGGTCAAACCATTGCTGAAGTTTTGGCAGAAATCCCCGACGAACCACCAGCTAATCAAGACGTGATTCGTCCCTGGAACAAGCCTATGTACGCTCAAGGGCATTTGGCAATCCTTAAGGGTAATCTTGCCATAGAAGGGGCAGTTGCCAAAATAACAGGGGTGAAAAAGCCCCAAATGAGCGGGCCAGCCAGAGTGTTTGAATCAGAGGAAGACTGTCTAGAAGCAATTCTATCCAATCAAATTAAGTCTGGCGATGTGATTGTTGTCCGCTATGAAGGCCCTAAGGGTGGTCCCGGTATGCGAGAGATGCTAGCTCCCACTTCTGCCATTATTGGTGCTGGTTTAGGAGATTCAGTGGGTTTAATCACTGATGGACGCTTCTCTGGTGGTACATACGGCTTAGTGGTAGGTCATGTGGCACCAGAAGCAGCATTGGGGGGTGTGATCGCCTTGGTACAAGAAGGGGACATGATTACTATTGATGCTCCGGCAAGGTTATTACACTTACAGATTTCTGAGACTGAACTTGAGCAACGCCGTCAAAGGTGGGAAGCACCTAAACCTCGTTACACTAAAGGGGTATTAGCTAAATATGCCAAACTAGTTTCTTCTAGTAGCGTTGGTGCGGTGACTGACTTAGAACTTTTTTAAGTTTAATTTCCTCAATTCTAATATTTATGTCCAGTAAATCCCGCGTCGTTGTAACGTGGGATTTTGTCTAATTTCCCTAATCGGGATAAGGCAGCAAAACTTTATTAAATCTTTTATAACTTGTTGCTTTTCTTCGCCTTAACTTTACATTAATCAGACTAGAATTGTTATCTAGTCACTAATTAAAGCATTTGAGCAGTGGGTTGAGTAAAAATATTCAGCCTACTTACAGCCTTTTTTAGACTATCTACAAATCAAGAAATTAACTTTATCTAAGTTGATTTGCTTTTCTTTCAAAAGATGCTATTTTTTAACAAATAAAAATATTAATAGGGTTAGCAATGAACATCCGAACTGAAGGAGATAATGCGTGCATAAACACTCATTACTCTTGGTTTCAAGATGCGAAAGCAGCTTGCAATATTCCTGAACCAATTTTACTTAAAATGGGTAATGATTTACCCTTACATTTGATGTTTCCTGTCCACTGGAGCAAATGCCTAGCAATTTTGTCTACAGCCCAACGTATAGCCAGTGAAAAGGATGCTTTCTTAGTACTAATGCCCTACGGAGATGCTTCAGATTTGGAAATTGCTAGATTAATGCTTGAACTATCCTATGCTCACGTAGTAGCACTGTGGGTAGAAGATGAAAATAGGGTCAAGGCTAGTAAGATTATGGCAAAAATAGTTCAAGTATGCAAGTAGATTAACTTTCAAGAAGATGAGATTTCATAGATAGGTTTGAATTAAGAGCATATCAGCCTAGCCTTTGCACTTCACTTTTTCAAGCGTTAGATTTTTTAATTTTTCTTTGCCAGCCATATTCGATAAAGTCGTAACCTTTTAAAAGGCTAGATCACAGCAATCCAATTGGCTTTTTTATCTACCCCTCTAGAATATTTGAGGAGGGGTTAATTCCTTAAGATGCTGCTATAGACTACACAAGCTAAGCAGTTTAAGGTTAAATTACCTATTTAATCCCTATTTTTACCGGCACTTTATGGAAATTTCAAGATAAAGAGATTACACTCAAGTAAGCGAAGCATCAAATACCTCGATAATCAGTATTGATGTAATCAGCAAGAGTGTCGAATTTTTCCCAGGGTGACAACTATCTAAAAGTTTTAAATTATCCCTAGGAGCTATCTATCACATGTCCGGTTCTCCACTTAGGAAATATATTCTTACACCCATATTGCTTTCAGCATCGGTTTTTGCCATCTTTAGTGTGCCTTTAGCTATATTTGGTTCTGAATCAATGACGGTCAAGGTTCAAAATGAACCTCTGTTTCACGGTCAACTTAGACATGCAGCACCTCCTTATCTAGGATTGGTAACTGCTCTCAGTTTTGGAACAGGAGCTATCTGTGCAGCTTTAACAGGCTGGGGAGAGTCTAAGCGTAATTCAGCTAAGGTTGAGGAAAAACTATTCAATTTGAGGCAAGAGGTTCAGGAGAAGGAAGCGGAATTAGACGAATTGAAATTATCTCACTCTAAGTTACAAGTTGCCGAACTAAGAGATTTTTTTCCTCAAGAAGTTGTCTGGGAGCAAAGTTACCGACAAAAAACAGTTAGGGAAACCATTCCAACCTTAATTGAAACAGCAGTGAACAAATCTAAAAAGATTGAACACAAACCAGTAGAAGAAACCAGCCTCACCACTGTACCAGCAACTGTGAGTCAATTTGCTTCAGCCCAAAATTTTCTCGGTCATTCTCAGACTACGACTAATGTAGAAGATTCGACAAAAGCCAAGTCATTATCTCCTTTAGAAGTAGAAACACTTAGCTCTCAACTACAACATGTTATGGCTCAAATGGCTGCTCTACAACAGGCTATGCAATGTAAATCGTTAGCGCCAAGTGATGCAAAAGATTACTAACAGCAAAGCGATCAACGATCTAAATTAGTACAGTTGTAGTCAGTACACGAAAGTACTCATTAGACATCTCCAATAATTAAGGAAAACAGGACTGAAAACCTTATCCTGTCGTATCAAAATCAGGTTTTCTGGAGATGTCTATTAGTAATACCTCAGGAGATAAGGAGACATCGACTTAATTGTTTTTGACTCTTGTCTCCTGACTCCTGTGATGTAAGTATTAGCGCAGAAACTGCGGGGGTGAAAGCGGGGTATTAATCTGCTTTGTTTCTATGGGTTGGGGACGAAGAGTACCAACAACATTTTGTGACGCTGGAAGTTCATAACGGTTACCCCAACCACCATTGATATCTTCCGTTCTAAGAGCTGGCGGTGATTTTCTGCCAACAGGTAGACCAATCCTGAGACTTTGACTAGCTTGTACGTAGGGATTACCTTCTTGATTAAATCGGACAAGATCACCCTGCAACTCCTGCACCTGTTGCTCCTGTTCTTCAGATACAGATATTCCCTCGTCAGAATTACTGGGTAGCTTAGCACTAGGATCGAAAGTGGCAATAAAAGTAACCTGCTTGGTTGGGTTAAGGGATTGTCCAACTAGAGGTTGATTGAGTTGCCATGCTTCCCGGAAACGACCATCAGGACTTACTTGCCATAAGATTAGATTTGTTTGCCATTTTCCTTGGTCTATCTCAACAATTTTGCGATCTAAAATTGAGTAGTTTGTATCCAATTCAGTATCGATAAATGTATCGTCATCAGTACGCAGATAGCGGATTGCCGCAATGGCAATTTGGCTTTTATCTGGTAAATTAGTTGTACCTGTGACGTTGTAAATACCAGGATTATTTACAGGTTGTACACTCATGTTAAGTTCAACATCTGGAGCCTCGTTCAGTGTACAGCTAGTACATAAAACTAGAAGCCAAATAATGACAGTCCATTGGGCTTTAGAACAGATGGATTTAATTTTTTGCAGAAAAAGCTGGTAGGATTGACAGTGCATAGGTGATTTTGAGTTAACAATTACCAAGATCAATCAAAAAGAATAATACTTGTCTATTCTTCCTTGGTAGAGAGAGATTTTTTGAGTTGCACCCATGATTCTGCTAACCGCTAGCATTTCGATTGTACATATCAGACCAAAGGTCTGTTATGGCAGTAATTTCCTTAAATAAAGCTAGCTTTACTTAAACCTGAAGGATAGCAGAGAAAGTTTACTTTCAATTTGTAGAGTAGACTTATCTTGCAAAAAATAATATTTTACTCATGGTCGAGCAAGTTTAAAGTAGAAAGGAAAAAATTCTAGCTACTTTACCTTTCTCCCCACTATATTCCCTTACTTCGGCAAGAAGTCTAGTTATCTTTTTAAGTTGGCGTTGACCTCAGCTAAAACGCCAACAGTTGGTTTTGCACCTCTGAGTCTCCTATGTGCTGGAGACTGAGTCTTACCCTCTTAACTTCGCTAAGGCTGAGGCCGCAAGTCTATTCTGACCCAATATTTGATGAGCGGCAATGTTTTTATTCTCTGAGATGCTCAAGAGAAGAGTTAACTGTTTAGCTGGGAACAGCTATACGGTATTGCAGGCTCAACAGCTTATCTCTTAATTCTTTCAATACCACTAACTTTCATGACATCCACGATCGTCGCACAGTACGTTCTTAGACCTAAAGTTCCTGGATTGACAGGGTTTTGGTGAGTAAAATGCCTGTAGTTAAGGGAAAACCTGTCCCAAGCAGACATCTCAATCCGAAACAGAGCAATAAAAAAATTGGCAAGCCAAAAGTATAGAGGAATACGAAAATATATTTTTTTATTAAGATAAGCGCAAATTTCTACAACTGCTTGATTAACTGTAACTCGCTGATTTCCCAAGACTAAGTATTCAGGAGACGTCCCTTTAGGATTTTCAGCTAGATTACTGTCTCGGCTATTCTCAAGCAGAGGATAGCTAATCAGGTATAGTACCACCTGAGCAATATCGAATGCGTGGATAAAATGGAAACTGCCATCTGCTTTGAACCAGCGAATTAGATCAATCCATTTGACCACATCTGCCATACCAGAGGAAAGATGGGAGTAAGGCTTATTTCCATCTCCCCCTAGTACCAGTGTCGGAAACAAGACTGTAACTTGAGGAGCGATCGCCAATTTCGCTAACCTTTGCAGACAGTGGTATTTAGAGCGGATATAATCGCTTCCTAACTGTCCAGCTTCCTTTAGCAATTGATTATGGCGATCAAGAACGCTAGCGGTAGAAAAGTAAATCACCTGTTGACAAACATCTGGGTCGAGCAATTCCAGCAAACGGATAGTTTTAGCAACATTAATATCAAATGCTTCTGCTGACCCTCCCCAAGCAGCAGCTGCCAGGATTGCCACATCCATTGTCTTGAGCAAGTCGCCCAAGTATTCAATCTCGCGCAAGTCCGCCTGGATGATAGTAACGCCTGGTCTGGCATCGTAATTAAACCTCAGCTTGTCTGGGTTTCTAACTAACAAGAACAGCTCATGCTCAGTCTCCTGAATTAACGCTTCAGAAATGTAGTGACCGATGCAGCCACTGGCACCTGTAACAAAAATCCGCTTTGGGTTCATGGAATTTTGGATTTTTGGTTTTAGATTGGTAATTTACTCCACTTTAAATTATCTTCAGCAAAGAAAACTAAGCAGGAACAGCTAGCAATTTATCAACTTGTTTGGCAGTTTCAAAGAAAAATCTAACGTTGTCTTCTGGAGTACCAGGTAAAACACCGTGACCAAGATTAAAGATATGACCTTGCTTACCTGCTTTACGAATGTTGTCGAGAATGCGATCGCGGATAAAATCTTGGGAGCCAAACAAAGTACCAGGGTCCATGTTACCCTGCACCTTCATGTCATGACCTAACCTTTGTCTTGCCTCTGCCATATCTACCGTCCAGTCTACGCTGACAATATCAACTCCAGACTGTCCCATCCTTTCGAGTACACCAGCGCTACCGCTGATATAAAGAATTAAGGGTGTATCGGGGTGAGTTTCTTTAACCTGTCGCACCACTTGTTGCTGGTAAGGTAGGGCAAAAGTCTCATAGTCTTGGGGACTTAATTGACCAGCCCAAGAGTCAAACATTTGTACAACTTGGGCACCACAGTCAATTTGGTGGCGTACATAAACAGCGATCGAATCTGCTAGTTTTCCGAGTAACTGATGCAGCATAGCTGGTTCTGAGAAAGCCATGCCTTTAATAATCGAGTAATTCTTGGAACTTTTACCCTCAACTGCGTAGGCTGCTAGTGTCCAAGGAGCACCGACAAAACCCAACACAGCAGCCTCATTCCCTACTTCTTGGCGCAGAGACTGCAAAATCTCTTTAATAAAGGGTAATTTCTCTAAATCTAGGGGATGCAGTTGGTCAATTTGCGCCTGAGTGCGAATTGGCGGGTCAATCATCGGTCCCTTGCTTTCTACAATGTCGAAGGGAATACCTAAAGCTGGTAAAGGCGTGAGAATATCCGAAAACAAAATTACCCCATCTGGGCGAAAAGCCTTCCAGGGTTGTAGTGAAATTTCAATAGCAATTTCTGCTATTTCTGAGCGATCGCGGAAGGAAGGATACTTATCTCGCAAATCACGGTAAGCTTTCATATAGCGACCAGCCTGCCGCATCATCCACACGGGTGGACGGTCTAAAACTTCACCACGAGCTGCTCTTAATAAACAAGGAACCTGGGTTGACCCAGCCATATTAACTCCACCCTACATCAATATTTTCAGCGCATTTGTTAGCTTATCATTCTGGGATTACCATTGTTGATGGAAAATTGTGGTGCGACTCGTTTTTAGGTAAATTCAACAAAGAATCCAAACTAGACCGATACAGTAGCAGAAAACTGCTTTCTCCGATCAATTTTCAATTTTCCAGCTAAGATTACCTTGTTCAGCATCTAGTTGCACCACCTGTCCCACAGGGAGAGCCGCATTTACTCCATCGTGACCGAAAGGAAGGTCAGAAACAATCGGAATGCCTAGATCACCTAAGCGATCGCGCAAAACTTCTTCTACAGTCCAGCTAGGAATATCTTTGGGTGGGTAGCAGCGGCTAAAACGCCCTAAAGCAATACCTCGAACAGCTTGAAAAGCCCCCATCATCCGCCACTGAGTTAGCATGCGATCAATGCGGTAGGGAGCCTCTGTAACATCTTCTAGAGCTAGAATAATACCGTCAAGGGAAGGTTGCACTGAAGTACCTAGCAGATGAGTAGCAACCGTTAGATTTGCCGGAAGTAGAGAACCAATAGCCTTACCACCGCCCCAACCTTTGCCAGAGAGAGTATTGAGAGTACGTCCTTCTACGCAATCAAACAAGCGTTTGAGTGACCATTCTGGTTCAGTTGCTAGGGTGGTTAGTACAGGCCCATGGACCCCTGAGATACCTATCTTCCTAAGACTCCAAAGTAAACAAGTAATGTCAGAAAACCCGATCAGCCACTTTAGGTTTTTCCGAGGAGATGAGGATATATTCGCATAGCTGAAAGTCAATTGATCTCCACCTGCTTCTTCTCCGTCCCCTACCTTCCCATCTCCCTCTGAAAGTAACCATGTCCAATCTTCGAGAAGTCGTGCACAACCGTAACCTCCTCTAGCACAGAGAATACCTTTACATTCTGGAGCTCGCCAAGCCTGTAGTAGTTGCTGGCGTCGCTGGCTGTCCGTACCAGCAAGGTAACCTTCTCTAGCATCTAAGTTATTAGGCAGTTCTACTCTATAGCCATGCTGCTGCCAAATCTCTACACCTCTTTGAAATGTCTCAAACTCCCGTAGGGTGCCAGAAGGAGCAATTACTCGCAGCAAATCACCCTTTTGTAGATGTGGTGGGAGCTGACAACTTAAATTGTCGGTCATTCGATTTTAGATTTTAGATTTTAGATTTTGGATTAGACATCTTGCCAAAGTAAACAAGCAATCTAAAGTCCCAAGTGTTGAAGGTTAAGAGTTAACTTAACCGCGCTGTACATTCTAAAATCATTTTTTGATTATCTAGGGCATAGGGTTGAATTTCTAGAGCTTGGCGAAACGCACTGAGGGCAGCTTTATAATCTCCCAGAGCTATATAGCATAGGCCTAGACCGTGGAGAGCACCAAAATGAAAGGGATTTAGTTTAATTACCTGTAAGCAGTCACTCTTTGCCTGTTGGTACTTTTCTATGATGTAGTAAAGAACAGCTCGTCGGTTCCACGCTTCAGCGAAATCAGGCAGATCATTAATAAGTTTTGTTAGCAATTCTTCTGCCTGCTTGGCATTACCTGATTGCAATGAAATCTGGCTGCGTTCGATTAGCTCTAGGCCATATGCTCCCTTTTGGTAGAACCAAATGTGCCAGAGTTCTGCTGTTGCTCGTTGACGCACATTCTCGTCAGGGTTTTTTAGATCTGTTAATAATGAATTTATCGATGAGTTGCTCATAGATGTTCTATTTCGGATATGCTCTTGCCGTTTCAATGTTTTACATAGCAGAGTTTCATCTCTATTGTTGCTTTAGTGCGAACACATTAAACAGAATCAACGGTTAATCAATTAACCTTTCTGCAAGATGTCTCGAAACCATTGCTCAATGCGACCGCCCATTGCTGTCGTTGAGTACTCCGACTCCACTCTCTGGCGACAGATATAGCGATCAATCTGATCTAGCTTACCCATTGCCTCCACCAGCCCCTCTACAGAGTCTGGCTCTACCAAAAAGCCTGTTTTCCCATCCTCAATAATTTCACTAGGTCCACCGCGACGATAGGCGATCACTGGTACGCCGCAAGCGAGAGCTTCAATTGCTACATTGCCAAATGCCTCAAGCCAACGAGGAGTCATTAGTAGGGCTTGGCACTTACCTAAGCACTTTTGTAATTCAGTGGTGTTAAGAAAACCTGCGTATTCAAAAGGTGCATCCGGGTAATCACGGAGAATTTGCTGCCAATAACCTTCATTTTGGAGATAGCCCATAATTTTCAGGGGAATTCCCGTCATCTGACAAGCCGCTACTGCGTCTTCTAAACCCTTCTCTGGGGCAATGCGTCCAACCCAACCGATTCCATCTGACGGTTCTGGGCAAAAATTATAAAGTGATAAATTTATACCATTACCTACACATCGACAGCGATCAGCAAAAGTAAAAGTTGCTGCTTGTGCCTGAGAGTGAAAAGCGACTGTACCAGGAAATTGAAGGGCTATCTGTTCGATAATCTGATCCATCGCTTGAGTCAAAGAAGCCATACTAACTAAATGGGCAATGGGACGGTTAAAAAAGGGTGTCAGGTAGAAGGGTAACCAGTCGTAGGCAAAGTTAACTATCAGGTCATACTCTGTTTGTGCTTGCCGTACATACTCCCAGCAATTAGCCAAAACAGAGGAAGCTGGAAGCGTGATTGGGGCATCTCTCTCCTGAGTTTGAGTACTAATTTGCAAGCTTCCCTCAATCTCAATCAGTGGCATTTCCCAAGCTGTAGAACCCTTGGCAGCCATAATGGTTATGATATGCCCCCGTCGCCTCATTTCTGTGGCGATGTTGTGTAAGGTCAATTCTACGCCACCAGTTAAGCCTGAACCAAGAGTTCCTACAGGACTAGAGACAAATAACAGCCTCAATAATTTTTTATTATCTATTTTTTTGGTCATTGGTTATTTAGCTATTTTTTTAGCTGACTGTGCGAAAAGCACCTTGCTATAATCTTCAATTTAGAACAACAAATAACCAACGAAAAAATTAAGTATATGCAATTAAAAACTTGAGAACATTATCATGATGATGATTCCAGCTTCTATAGGAAGTTATTTTTTGCGTCTATGAAGACTAAATTTAGTTTCAGTACGTAATTCCTATAAAAATTAAAAGCTATTGAGAGTAATTTCCTAAATTAATTATTTTCTGGTATGTGCTGATTCTCTGAAATATGTTGATTTTCTGATAAATTGATGGGACTTGAAGTTGAAGAAAAATTGCTAATATTCTCAGGTCCACGAATACGACCTAACTGGTCTATTGCCCATTGTGCCGTTTCGCGTACTTCCGGATTCGGATCGTCAAGAGCATGGAACAACATCTGGCTCATCTGGGCGACTAATTCGTAAATTCTGGTCAAGTCCCGAATCGCATTTTTCCGCACTTCGGAATTCTCATCTTGCAATGAAATTGCCAAGGCTTTGTTCATTGGTTTGAGAGTGTTTGTGCCAATTTGCGAGAGTGCTTCTAGAATTAGACTGCGCTGCCTAGAATCGGCATCAAGCATCGCATCAACAAGAGGTTTAACTGCGCGAGAATCTCCTCTTTGTGCTAGTTCCCAGATCGCTTTGCGTCGCCTCTGTAGGTTATTACCTCGCAAGTCATTGATTAATTCATCAACAATATCAAGTCTGGAGAGACGAGTTGTATTTTGAAGGGATGGGACAGTATTTGCTTTTTGAATTTGCGAGTTAGTTTTTGCATAAGTATGATTGGCATCCTCCTTTTGGGAGGGTTGTTTTCCATTTGTCTCAATACTAGGTTCGAGGGTTTCAGTCGGAGAGTTCAGAATTTCTGCTTTTATATTCTCGCTTGCCGTTAACTCTTCGGAGGCAGTCGAGAATTGCTTTATTTCAGCACTGGTGTTTGAACCTGATCCTTTCAAGAGAAAAAATACACCTCCTCCCAAAGCTGCGACACCTAATAGGGCAGTTCCTAGAGTTAGCCAAGGTATCTCTCCCTCTTCTTGGTTAGATTGAGTTTGTTCTAATTGTGCTTCCTCAGATTTCTTCTCGATCTCCTTTTCTAGAAGGTTCCAGGTAGTTGAACCAACAATACCATCTGCCTCCTGATTGACAGATTCTTGAAATTTAGATACTGCGATTTCTGTACTTTCTTCGTAGATGCCATCCGCTGTTCCGTCGTAGTAGCCTAGCTGTTTAAGCTTAATCTGTAGTTTTTCTACTTCATCTCCAGTATCTCCAAGTCGCAGTGTCGGCTTGGCAACTTCGGCAGGAATACCTTGAGCTAATTGCTCAGGATAAGCCCGTGCCGACAACTGGGCGATACTAGACTCTGAGCCAGGTTTCTGGCTAGTACCTAGAGTCCAGCTTAAGCATGTAACACAGGTTGCTAAAATTAGGGCGTAAGGGTGGCGAATCATAGGGTTACTATGGACTTAAGGGTTTAGCCAGTTTTGAGCTTTAATTAACTCACTCCCAGTTAGCTCCATCGTAACTTCATCCCAGGGTGAAGCGCGACTATCGCATTAGGGATTTTTGAGGTCTTGCTTGGCATCAGCACCGCAAATATTCAGGTATCTCTTTACCTATCTCCATATTCTTCTCAATCAACTTCCCCACTTTGGCTTGAAAGCATTTCTAGGTTGATTCAACTGGGGTAGTCTTTAGATGATTTCACCCTAATTTAGCAATAATTTAGCAATTGCTCGGCTTAACTTTACTGGTTTTCCAAACTTGCGCTTAATATTCTTTGATATTCTGACAGGCTCAGTGGTCTAAAGTTCCAGAAGTGGGTTTCACTGCCTAAATACTACTCTAATGCTTGATTTTGCTCTCCTACCGGCTGCCGGTTCAGGGACTGCCACTTCTGAACTATTTCTTCTCGCTGATTAATTAAATATATGCTAACTAAGGTGAGACAAACACCAATCCACTGTAAGGTAGTAAGTCTTTCTGAAAGTAGCAAGTTCCCGAACAATAGAGCAAATACTGGGGTTAAAAAAGTTAAGGCACTCAGACTTGTTAAATTACCCGTCGAAGCAAAATGGAAGAAGAAACCATAGGCGATCGCACTGCCGAAAATAGTTGAATAAGCAAGGGCTAGCCAGTGTGTCGGCTCAAGGTGCGACCACTGCTGCGATTCCCACATACCTGATAGAGCAAATAAGGGTAACCCTCCCAAAACCATGTGCCAGCCTGTAGCAACAATTGGATCTGCATATTTGCTGATTATGCGAATCATTACTGTTCCTAATGCCATAGCAAGAGCTGCTAGAAGCATTAGCCATTCTCCATTATCAAATAGCTGTAACCAGTTGATAGTGAAGTCAGAAAATACTTCCTGCCCTTGAAGGAAACTAATAATCAAATCTTCAGGCAAGCCAATTAGACTGATTCCTAAGATACCTATACATAGTCCCAACCAACCTAACAGTCCAATAATTTCGCCAAACAGTAAACCTGATAGTAGCGCCACAGCTAAGGGCTGAGAGTCAATCATTACTGAACCTAGACCTGCATCGATTCTGACCAATCCCTCTGCCAAAAATCCTTGAAAGAGCATTCCGTCGATGAGGGCAAACAAACTAATCCATAGCCATGCCTTCCAACCTTTGGGTTGGGGACGACCCATCAACATTGCCGCGGCCAAGACTAAAAATCCTGCTGGAAATAGACGCACTCCTGCCATAAATAAGGGGGTAGTGTTAGGAATAACACCTTTCATCGCCACCATGGCTGTACCCCACAAAAAGAAGGGAGCAATGAGCAGTAGGGAGGCAAGGGGTGATGATTGTATCTTGGAAGCTTTTAGCTGCATGATAATGGACTATCTAACGATGAAACAACAAGAAGCTGCTCAAAAATTACTTTATAATTCTTAACATAATTCTACTTAAATATTGTTTTATGTTAAATAGATGACAAAAACTTCATAGATGCCATCTTGACCCAGCAAAAGCTGATTGTTCTCCTCCGTGACTAGTCATTCAGGCGATTTGAGAGGCGAAACTGAGGCGAAATGGTGCAAACTAAGAGAAGATAAAGCTAAATAAAGACTTAGTTCCCAACTTAGAAACTAAAAAACTGATTAGACAAACTTAATCGATAACCCATGCCCTGGCCCTTTAAGCCCAAGTCCCGAAAACAGATTGCTCGTATTGAAATTACTGGTGCGATTGCTGGTGCCACTCGTAAGCGGGTACTTGATGCCCTAAAAATTATTGAAGAGAAGAATTTCCCAGCCTTACTATTGCGGATTGACTCTCCTGGTGGTACTGTCGGTGACTCCCAAGAAATCTACAGTGCCCTAATTCGTTTAAGGGAGAAGGTGAAAATCGTTGCCAGCTTTGGTAATATCTCAGCATCCGGAGGGGTATACATTGGCATGGGAGCGGAACATATTGTATCCAATCCTGGTACAATAACAGGCAGCATCGGGGTGATCTTACGAGGGAATAACCTAGAGGGTCTTTTAGAGAAAATTGGCGTTTCCTTCAAAGTAATTAAGTCTGGGCCATACAAAGACATTCTTGCCTTTGATCGGGAGATGACCGATCAAGAGAAAACTATTCTTCAAGATTTAATCAATATCAGTTACAGTCAGTTTGTGCAGACCGTAGCAGAAGCTCGTCAACTGGCAGTAGAAACAGTGAGAACATTCGCCGACGGTCGAATTTTTACAGGTCAGCAAGCTTTAGAATTAGGTATCGTTGATCGCCTAGGAACAGAAGAGGATGCTCGTCGCTGGGCAGCAGAGTTGGTTGGTCTTGATCCAGAGAAAACTAAGTGTCATACCATCGAGGAACCAAAGCCTTTCTGGAATCGCTTTCTACCTGGGGGCAGCAACAAAACCACCTTGCCGGGTCTGGCAGCTGGCATAGATTGGGTAGAATTTGAACTATCTACTAGTGGTCTGCCTCTGTGGCTTTACAGACCATAGAGGCATTGGAAACGGGGAGGATTTTGCAGTGGAGTGGAAAGTTCGGGCAATTCGTGGAGCAACAACTGTCTCGGAAAATACGATTGAAGCAATCCGGGAAGCAGTCATGGAACTGCTTGATGTTCTCGAAGCACATAATCAAATCGACCATCATGAAATAATCAGTGCGATTTTCACAACTACCCGTGATTTAAATGCCATCTTTCCTGCGGCAATAGCGCGCGAGCGTCCTCACTGGGATAATATTCCTTTACTCGATGTGCAGCAGATGCATGTTGAAGGCAGTCTAGAAAACTGTATTCGTTGCTTAATTCAGCTCAACACACCAGTTGCACAGGCTGATATTTATCATCCCTATTTGCGTCAGGCGAAAAATTTAAGACCAGATTGGAGTTTAGGTCAAGTTAGTCAGTCGATACCTTCTACTGTCAAATCACGCCGTCGGTAAACAGCAGAATCTGGCTTATCACCTCAATTAACCGTTTTCTTGCTACCGGCAATAAATCCCCCGTCTTTCAAGCGGGGGATAGATAATAAAACACTAAGTTCTATCAGGGATTATATTACTCCTGACCTATTTAATTTCTTCTACTTTGTGTTCAGAAGATTTACCATGAAATCTAATTCCTAAGAATATGTCATAGAGAAAGTTTCTGAAACTTTTTCCCTCTAGTAACCCCAAGGATTGATCACAACCTTTGGCATCCAAAAGAGGCTTAACGGCATGGTAAGCAGGTCGGTAGTTGTACCAAGGGATAGAAGGCCACAGATGATGAATTAAATGATAGTTCTGTCCCATAATCAAGAAATTGAGGATAACACTTGGGTAAACTCTGGCATTTTTCCAGCGATCTCGCTCCTTGAAGGGGCGATGGGGCAGATAGTCAAAAAACAATCCTAAGGCTAAGCCTACGACTAATGCTGGTACGAACCAAAAGTTCATAACATAGCCTAAAAACCCGTACTGACAGGCAAGGTAGATAATAATACCAACAAAAGCCCGACTTAAGAACCACTCTAATAACTCGTACTTGCGCCACAACCTGCGTTTGAAAAAGAAGACCTCGTGATAAAAGAATCGCGCTGCAATTAACCAGAGAGGTCCACCCGTTGAAACGAAGTGATCGGGATCATTTTTTGGGTCATTGACGTGGGCATGATGCTGCATATGAACCCTCGTAAATACTGGAAAAGCAAAACCCAGCATCAGTGCACTGCCATGTCCCATTAAGGCGTTGGCTATACGGTTACGATGGGCAGAGTGATGAGAAGCATCATGGATTACTGTTCCTGCCATATGTAAGGCAAGGACGTTAAGACAAAAGCAACACCAGTCAGGCCACTGCCAAAGCCAGTAACCACAGGTGGAAATCACCACAAACGCAATTGCCACTAAAAACATCAGTAGCGTCAGATTAAAGTCACCTGGAGGATTTAAGAATTCTCTGGGTACTGTCAGTGGCTTGATGGCCTCCGACATCGTTATTTTTGCTCCTTTCTACCGTCCTTTGGTAGTATAAGCTACCCTCAGCTAGAGGTAAAGATTTGTGAAAATAAGAGCATCTAATCAAAATCGGCTCTCTGATAAGCTCAACCCGATTCTTTAGTTCCCTGAGATAAAAACGGTGATGCAGATCTTTCGCCCACTGCCAGCTAATTTCCATCCGTTAGTTTGCGATAATTTAAAGTAGGGATTGACATCAGTTTCTTCTTTGACAGGTCTTGCCAAATCAGGAAATCCATGGTGAGTCAAGAGTTATATATTCTTCAGGATCTTTGAGGTTAACTCATTTACTCAGGGGTAGGAGTAAAAACAGGTTCAGCTTCTTGGTTAAGCAGTGAAATTCCTAAAAAGCTGTTGTCTTTCATAATTTGGAAAAGGTTGATGTCTTTTTCCAGTAGGCAAGCATGACCAGATTGAGGAAGTACAACCATTTTGGCATTGGGTAAGTAGTTAACTAAACGTTGGGCTTCCATAACCGAGGGTAATAGCTGATCCGCAGCACCAGCAATAATCAGGAACGGTTGACTCAAATGTCTCAGTTGCCTTTCATCTATATCAAACTCACTCAGCATGGAAATCCGCCAACTGGCAGTTTTAGCTGGCACTGACTGCATAGCTTTTAGCAAGGCGCGGCAATCGTGGGGAGCAGTTCTGCCTAAAGCTGATAAAAAAGGCAGAAAGGCTAAAGTTGAGGCTTGGTAAACATGGTCTGGTAACCAGCGAAATAAAGGAGAACCCCATTGCAACCAAGGTCGTTGCTTAAAGCAAGTTGCAGGGTTACTCAGGATAATCCGTTCAAAAAGTTCGGGTTCTCTGAGTGCTACTTTAATTGCCAGACAGCCTCCAAAGGACTCACCAGAGAGATAAACCGGGCGTGATGGATGCTTTTCTAGTTCCTTCCTAATCAAAGTCAGTACTATTTCAGAGAGTTCGTCCCAATCCGTTAAATTGTCTGGAGGGATTGCTAAGGAGCGGACATCAAAAGCTGATTCTAAACCTTGGGTTTGCGATCGCAATAACTGACCTGTTCCATCCATCCCCGGTAGAAAGATAAACAATGGGTAGTCTGGATTTAACTGTGTGGGTGTGAGAAAACAAGGGTAACTTTTAACTGCTTGCATGTTTTAACTCTCTTTGCTCTCAACTTATAAGACAAAGCTTGACGAATATAAGTCGCTGCTTCAGTTACTATCACAACTAGTTCAAGCTCATTTGCTCCGTGATCCCTCTGAACTCGAATCAAAATTGCTTTTTGATTCTAAGATTTTAGTGATTTGAGATACAATTTCTTCGTTGTTTTTCCTAATATGGGCAAATCTCTAGCTGACTAGGCTTAGCCATAGCTCAGAGTTAATATTTGTGATATTTTGTCTATCTTTCTTAACATTGCTTAATTAATGTTACTCTATAACAGAGTTATATGAGTAAGAATGCTTAGCTTAGTAAAGCAACCTTAAGTGGCATATTTTTACTTTTGCCTTTCATCGCTGCTTAGGAGAGCAAGCTAGCCAAGAGTAGACTTTACAGACCGCCTCGACAAAAAAGATGTAATAGCTAATATTGAGAATTAATTCTTTTCTTGTAGTTGCTTCAAGTCTTTGAGCAATAAGCTTGTGTAAAGCAGAATACAGTGTTCGGAAAAATTGATAAGTTTCATCGTTAAAATACGACCTAAGGCTGATTGCATAAAGCAGCAACTAAAATAAATACTCGGTGGGCATACACTAGAAATTAAAAGTACCTAAATTTTTTTATTGAGGAGGGCATTTTTTACACCCAGATGACTCATAGCGATAGGACTAAAAACCAATTTACCCTGACAACACCGCTTTACTATGTAAATGGCTTACCTCATATAGGTAGTGCTTATACAACTATGGCGGCAGATGCCGTAGCCCGCTTTTACAAGCTGCGTGGCTATTCGGTGCTATTAATTACTGGTACGGACGAACATGGACAAAAAATCCAGCGTACCGCCGAAAGCTATGGACTAAAGCCTCAAGAACACTGCGACAAAATCGCGACTGGGTTCGACACCCTCTGGCAAAAGCTCAATATTCAGTATGACCGCTTCAGCAGGACTACTTCACCTCGCCACGAAGCAATTGTCAAAGAGTTTTGGCAGAGAGTTTGGGAACGAGGTGATATTTATCTGGGAAGGCAAACCGGCTGGTACTGCGTATCCTGTGAGGAATTTAAGGAAGAGCGAGATCTATTAGCAAAAAACCGTTGTCCACTTCACCCAAATACAGAGGTGGAATGGAGAGACGAAGAAAACTACTTTTTTCGCCTCTCCAAATATCAAAAGCAATTAGAAGAACTCTACCAAGAAAGACCGGATTTTATCCAGCCGGTAAGCCGTCGTAATGAAGTTCTGAGTTTTATTAGTCAGGGACTTCAGGATTTTTCCATTTCGCGAGTTAACTTAGATTGGGGTTTCCCTGTACCAAAAGATCCTAAACATACGATTTACGTATGGTTTGATGCTCTACTAGGTTATGTAACTGCTTTGCTAGATCCGGATAGCGAACCAACTTTGGAGAATGCTTTAAAAAAATGGTGGCCCATAAATTTACATTTGATTGGTAAAGATATTCTTAGGTTCCATGCCATTTACTTACCCGCAATGTTAACGTCAGCGGGTCTATCAATTACGGAGCGAGTTTTTGTACATGGCTTTCTTACGAAGGATGGTCAAAAGATGGGGAAAAGTCTGGGAAATACCCTAGATCCTGTAGATTTAGTAGAGCGTTATGGTGCTGACGCAATTCGCTACTACTTTCTCAAAGAGATTGAATTCGGTAGAGATGGAGATTTTAACGAAACCCGTTTTATCGATATAGTTAATGCTGACCTAGCCAATGACTTAGGTAATTTACTCAACCGAACTCTGAAAATGGGTCTTAAGTATTGCGAGGCTCGTGTACCAGAAGTTAAAGGAGAAGAAATTAGAGAAGATAATCCCCTTAAGGAAATTGGTGTTGCGTTAGGAGAGCGTGTAGCTCAAGCTTACGCGAATATTGCTTTTAGTGAAGCTTGTCAAGAAATCTTTACCTTAGTTAAAGCAAGTAACAAATATATTGATGAGCAAGCCCCTTGGAGTCTTTATAAGCAGAAAAACTTTTCTGCTGTCTCCCAAGTTTTATATAGCGTTTTGGAATCAGTGAGATTATCAGCTTATCTGTTATCTCCAATTATTCCTAACATCAGCACAGATATCTATCAACAGTTAGGTTTTTCTATCAACTTTAACGAGCAGAATTGTCTTGAAGGCTCTGCGAACTATAGCATTCATTCAACTTGGGGAATATTACCGGCTAATCAGCTTTTAGGTAAACCAAAACCTGTTTTTGTCCGACTGGAACAATTGTAATTTTTCACACGTCTTCTTGAGTAATAAAATTAACAGTTGGTCAACCCAAAGTTTGGTTTTGAGGGCAGGAGGCATCCATTCTTTTTTTAACAAATCCAAAAGAGGCATAACAATCATGTTAAATAATTTTAGTAGTGACCCAGTTTTTACTCCTGAACAAGTTTTAGAAAATCGCGGTCGCGTTGCTATTTTCATCGATGGATCAAATTTATTTTATGCTGCCTTGCAATTAGGAATTGAAATCGACTACACAAAGCTTCTGTGTCGTTTGACTGCAGGTTCGAGACTTTTGCGCTCCTTCTTTTACACTGGTGTTGATCGCACCAATGAAAAGCAGCAGGGTTTTTTGCTCTGGATGCGCCGTAATGGTTACCGAGTCATTGCTAAAGATTTAGTACAGCTACCAGATGGCTCGAAAAAAGCCAATCTAGATGTAGAAATTGCCGTAGATATGATGGCGCTCGTGAGTTCCTACGATACAGCTGTTCTAGTCAGCGGTGATGGGGATCTTGCTTATGCCGTTGATGCAGTTAGCTATCGGGGCGCACGGGTTGAGGTTGTCAGCTTGCGCTCAATGACCAGTGACAGTTTAATTAATGTGGCTGATCGGTATATTGACTTAGACAACATTAAGGAGAGTATTCAAAAAACGCCAAGACAAAGCTATTCCTACCGTCCATTACCAGGTCCTTTGTCTGCTAGTAGCATTGGCATTATGGATGATACGGAAGAATAGTTACCACCGGAGTTCCAGGAATTGGAATCAACAAATAAGAGCAGAAAGGTTGCAACGATTACTTACTTTCCTCTTTGCAACTTTTCTGACACCAATTTTGTTATCTGCCTGTAATAATACGAGCGATAAACAAAATAAAGTACAAAAAAATACTCCCGAAACGGAAATTGAAGCTAGCCTTGTCTTTAAAAATGTCACCCTAGATAGGGCTGATGAAAAGGGAAATCCTCTCTGGAAAGTAAAGGCAAAGCAAGCAAGCTATGCTCAGGATAAGAAAATAGCTCGTGTAGAAAGCCCGAAGGGAGATTTATTCCAGGATGGGAAAGTTATCTTACAAGTCTCGGCTGATAGTGGGGAGATTCTCGAGGACGGCGACAAAGTACTACTTACAGGAAAGGTCACAGCTACCGATCTTCGTAACGGTGCCATACTAAAAGGTGATGAATTGGAGTGGCGTCCTCGTGAATACTTACTAGTCATCCGTAATAATTTGCAAGGTAAGCACCCTCAACTACAAGCCTCGGCAAAAGAAGGGCGCTACTTTACCAAAAAACAGCAGATGGACTTAGTCGGTCAAGTTGAGGCAATCTCAAAAGACCCAGACTTGCAAATGAAAACAGAACACCTGCTTTGGCTGTTACCAGAAAAGAAATTGGTGGCAGACCAACGCACTAAAATGGAAAGATATAAGGAGGGGAAAGTTACTGATAGAGTTGAGGCAGACCGAGCTGAGTTCAATCAGAACACTAAAGTAGTTACCCTGAACCAAAATGTTCAATTAACTTCCCTAGCTCCGCCACTATTAATGTCAAGTAACTCAGTAATTTGGAATTTAAAAACAGAAACAGCAGTATCGAATCAGCCAGTTAAGATTGTTGATCAGAAAGAAAATCTAGTTTTTACAGGTAACCAAGGTCAAATAGATTTAGAGCAAGAAATTGCCTCTTTAACTAATGGGGCCCAGGCTATTAATGGTAAGAATCAAGCAAAACTTTATGCCAATAATCTAAGCTGGAATATTCCCACCGAGGATATTCAAGCTTCAGGTAATGTAACTTATCAACAAGTTGATCCGCCCTGGACAACAACAGGTAGTACAGCTAAGGGTAAATTAAAGGATCAAAGTGTTGTCGTCAGCGGTGACGCAGGTAAACCAGTAGTAACGACAATTATTCCTTAGCTCAAAACAAGCTAAAACTCAATTAGCCTTCAGTTCTTATCCCTTCGTTACGTAGTGGGTCGCCAAGTAACACAGGGGTAGCAGTTATCTTAATCTGATCTGACTCTAGAGTACCCCACTGCTGGGACAATTCTCCTAGTAACTTGTCTTGTTGCGCCCGAAATTCCCAGAAACTTCCTCCCCCGTTAATAATGGCAAACCAAACCAAGCCACGATCTCGTGTTGGTATTACGCCAGCCAGAGCGCTTACTTGCCTCAGAGTACCAGTCTTGATTGCGCTACCGATGGGGATTTGCCTCTCTAGCATTGTTCCTCCCTTCTCACGTCCAGCCACCGGAAATAAATCGGTAAGACTCAGCTGATGAGGTTGTAATAAGCGTTCAATTGCCATCAGCATAGCAACAGCGGCGCGGGGTGAAATCCGATTAGCCACACCTAAGCCAGAACCATTGATTAGCTGAATTTCTGCTTGAGGGACACCGGCATACTTTGCCGCAAGCTGAGCTGTAACTTGGGCACCACCAACGGAGTCCGCCAATAGTTGAGATAAATCATTATCGCTGTAGATGTTCATCTGCCGCAGAATTTCGGCCAGAGACAGGGAACGATGACGCAATAACAAAGAAGTTTGAGCAGGAGAAGTTTTTGCCACTTTGACCTGACCGACAATTTCCACTTGTGGTTTGGGCGTACCTGGAGGCAAAGAACGATGTCTTCTGGCAACAGTTGCAGCAGACCAAAGACGAGCATTTATGCCTTGGCGGAGTAACTGACCGGCTGCTGCTGAATCTTGCTGATAGTTAAAGTAAAAATCACCAACAATCAGCAAATTGCCATTAACACGGCGGACACCTAGCTCCTCAAGACTATTGCCCAGAGCGATCGCTTCTTGCCAGATAAAGAAAGGGTCACCACTGCCAGTAATCACCAAATCTCCTTGTAGTACTCCATCCTTGATGGTTCCCGTCGTACCAACCAGAGTTTCAAACTGGTGGGTCGGTTCCCAACGGTCTAGTACTGCTAAAGTTGTGGCAATTTTAGTTAAGGAAGCAGCTGGTAAGGGAACTGTGCTCTGGTGAGTAGCAATTTTCTTCAGTCCCGAGTGAATCCATATTCCTTGCTTGGACTCTACAGCCCCTTTATTACTTAAGCTTTTGAGGTATTTATGCATAATATTTTCGGCAGCTGGATCTGGCTCACTAGGCAAAACGAAAAAAGACATATCCTGCCACTCCAAGAGTTGGGCAGTTGGTGGTGTCAAGGGTATCATTGCCCAAACCGAACCGATTAGAGAAACTAGTCTCAATGCCATCAATCCAGAGACTATTAGAGCAGAGACAACTAAACTAGAGCCAAATCCTCGAAATCGTAGTGACATTGCTTAAAACCTCAACGCTCGTCCATTGTATTAAGTTGGTAACTATACTCAAAAGTCTTCTTCGTTCGTATACTTATGAAGTCAGGTAGCTCAACTCCGGCTTAATTTTGCAGGGAAGGCTTCTGGTAGAATCTTGGAGGTTTTATCTAAACTTTTAGCAATGGCATCGACTCGCGCACGGATCGCAATTGACGCTATGGGAGGGGATCATGCCCCTAACGAAATCGTTGCTGGAGCCATTAGGGCACAAGAGGAGTTGGATGTAGAAGTCTTGCTGGTTGGTGATCCTCAGCAAATTCAATCCTCCCTCAAGCAACACACTAGTTCATGCCAACTGGAAATTGTGACCGCTGAGGATGTCGTTGCCATGGATGAGGAGCCTTTGGTGAGCTTGAAGCGCAAGCCCAAAGCCTCAATCAACGTGGCGATGAACTTGGTCAAGCAAAATCGTGCCCAAGCAGTTGTTTCTGCTGGTCACTCAGGTGCAGCAATGGCAGCTGCGTTACTAAGGCTAGGACGTCTACCCGGTATTGATCGTCCTGCCATTGGTGCAGTATTTCCGACCATGGTGGCGGGTAAACCGGTAATTGTTTTGGATGTGGGAGCCAATGTTGATTGTCGTCCCAAATATCTAGATCAGTTTGCTGTAATGGGTACGGTATATAGCCAATATGTACTAGGAGTTCCCGAACCCAAGGTTGGATTGCTTAACATTGGAGAAGAATCATCTAAGGGTAACGATTTGGCAATGCGGACCCATCAGCTATTGCAAAATAATCCTAGAGTTCCCTTTATCGGCAATGCTGAAGGTAGGGATGTTCTGTCCGGTCGTTTTGATGTGATTATCTGTGACGGTTTTGTGGGCAATGTCTTGCTTAAGTTTGCTGAAGCAGTAGGCGAGATAATGCTGCAAATTCTTCGAGAGGAGTTACCCCATGGCTTACAAGGTCAACTGGGTACAGCCTTGTTGAGAAACAACCTGAAGCGGATTAAGCAGCGCATCGATCATGCAGAACATGGGGGAGGATTGCTTTTGGGTGTGGCAGGAATCTGTATTATCAGTCATGGTAGCTCCCAAGCACCTTCAATTTATAATGCAATTCGCTTGGCGAAGGAAGCAGTGGATAATCAAGTACTACAGCGGCTTCAGTCCAAAGATTTCAAAAATATTCAGCAATCAGCAGCTAGCTTTGAGAAAGGCGAGGAGTAAGGAGTGAGGATTTACCATAACTCAGAAGGTAAAATTCTAAATAGATGGTTATTAGTTGCTAGATTGCTGGATTTTCGTTCCGTACTCCTTACCCCTCGTTCTCAAAAGATTTCAGCAACTGATGGAGAATAACTTTGAATCAACTAGGGGCAGGAATAGCAATTACTGGGAGCGGTTCCGCTAAGCCAGAAACTGCTCTCGATAATCATCAACTCAGCCAGATGGTCGAAACTTCTGACCAGTGGATTCAGGCAAGAACGGGAATTCGGGAGAGGCGGATAGCCGAGGCACAAGTCAGTCTTAGCACAATTGCCGCTAAAGCAGGTCAACAAGCCTGTCAGATGGCCCGAATTGCCCCAACTGACCTGGATATGATTATCTTGGCAACCTCAACACCCGATGACTTATTTGGTAGTGCCGGTCAGATCCAAGCAATCCTAGAGGCACCAAGAGCAGTTGCTTTTGACTTAACAGCCGCTTGCTCTGGCTTTGTCTTTGGTCTGGTAACCGCTGCTCAGTTTATTCGCACAGGCGCTTACAGAAACATCTTGCTCATTGGTGCTGATGTTCTCTCACGCTGGTTAGATTGGTCAGATAGAACTACTTGTGTGCTATTTGGTGATGGCGCTGGGGCTGTGGTTTTGCAGGCGAATCCCAGAGATCACCTTTTAGGATTTGAGCTGCGTACTGATGGTAGCCAAAATAGCTGTCTACAACTAGCCTACAATGCACACAGTATAGAAATTGTCAAAGGTGTTACCGTTGGTCAGGGCTGTTACCAAGCTATTACCATGAACGGCAAAGAAGTTTATCGATTTGTCGTTCAAAAAGTGCCGGAAGTAATAGATAAAGCCCTTTTCAGAGCTAACCTCAGTCCCCAAGAGGTGGATTGGCTGATATTGCATCAAGCCAACCAGCGTATTCTCGATGCCGTTGCCCAACGCTTGGATATTTCTGAGGAAAAAGTCCTAAGCAATCTTGCTCACTACGGCAATACCTCTGCTGCTTCTATTCCTCTCGTCTTGGATGAAGCAGTGCGACAAGGAAAAATTAAGACAGGTGACCTGATTGCGACTTCTGGCTTTGGTGCTGGACTGAGTTGGGGGGCTGCTGTCTTTGAGTGGGGTAAGTAAGTAATCAAAATTTAGTCAAATATCCCCCAATAACTTTCTCGGTAGTAAAGCATTTGGGGGCTTAAAACTGTAACTTGAAAACTATTCATCTCTTGTCTTTTAGAAGTATTCTGCCTCTGCCAAAACAAAAGGTAATAGAAAAAACATAAAAAGTTATTGCTTTCCTGAGAAAATGCAGGAAGGTACAGCAATCATCTAATATTGTTGATTCCTGACACTGACAATTGAAGGACTAATGACTAAAACCGCATGGGTGTTTCCTGGACAAGGTTCTCAAGCCCCTAGTATGGGAGTCGATTTATTAGACCAGCCCTTAGCCAAGGTCAAGTTTGAGCAAGCAGAAAAAATTTTAGGCTGGTCTGTTCTGGAGGTTTGCCAAGGGGATTTAGATCAGTTATCCCGCACCCTCTACACACAACCTTGCCTATACGTCGTTGAGAGTATTCTGGCTGATCTCCTGATTGAGAGGGGTCACACTCCAAGCTTGCTAGCAGGTCACAGCTTGGGAGAATACGTTGCCCTTTATGCCGCAAAAGTTTACGACTTTGAGGCTGGACTGCGCCTAGTCGAGCGAAGGAGTCAACTTATGGATAGTTCTTCTGAGGGTATGATGGCTGCTCTCATTGGCTTTGACCGTTGCCAACTAGAAGAACTAATCCAACAAACACCAGATGTGGTACTTGCCAATGACAACAGTCCTGCTCAAGTCGTCATTTCCGGAAAGCCAGAGGCAGTTCAAGAAGTGATGACTCAAGTTAAAGTGAAACGCGCTGTGCCACTAAAAGTCTCTGGTGCCTTTCACTCTCCCATCATGGCAGAAGCCGCAGCACAATTTCAGGAGGTCTTGGAATCGGTTCCCTTCGCCCAGGCTAAATGGCCTATACTCTCCAATGTAGAGCCTGTGCCTACTGTAGAGGCATCTCTTCTCAAGGAACGCCTTAAGCTTCAGATGACAGGTTCAGTGCGCTGGCGAGAAATATCGATGCAGTTTGCCACACAAGGAATTGAGAAAGTAGTCGAAATTGGTCCAGGGAAAGTACTAACTGGTCTAATTAAAAGAATTTGCAAGGATTTAGCTTTAGAAAATGTCTCTAGCTTGGCCGATATACAGTCTTAATACCTTGTCATCCTAGCTAAAATCTATAATGATCTAAGTTTTTTGTGAGCAAAGACCGCGAACCATTTGCCAGCCTGCTTCTCTACCATGCCTTCAAATGGTCGGTAGTTAGCCCAGTAATTCATATGTACCTTAGAGGTCACATCTACGGTGCTGAAAATGTACCGATGGATAGTCCATTGGTGGTGGTTAGCAATCATGCCAGCGATTTTGACCCGCCAATTGTGTCTAGTTGCGTGCGTCGCCCTGTGGCGTTTATGGCGAAAGAGGAATTGTTCCGTATTCCTGTTTTAAAGCAAGCAATTGAGTTGTATGGAGCTTACCCCGTTAAGCGAGGGGCAGCAGACCGTAGTGCAATTCGCTCTGCTATTAATTGTCTAGCCGATGGTTGGGCTGTGGGTGTCTTTTTACAAGGGACTCGAACACCTGATGCACGAATCCCCGAACCAAAGCTTGGTGCTGCGTTAATTGCAGCTAAAGCAAAAGTGCCACTCCTACCAGTCAGTTTATGGGGTACCCAAGCAATTTTATCACAAGGCTCTCCTGTGCCTCGTCCTGCACCAATAACAGTGCGGATAGGTCAACTGATTGATGCACCCACATCAAGCAAACGAGAGGAGTTGGAATCGATAACACAAGCTTGTGCCGAGGCAATTCACGATTTACACGACTTGGGACGTTAGGGAAACGAGGAGCAATTTGATATTAGGCAGATTAATGCCGCTTTTTTGTTAGATTCTGTCAGTAGCCGGTAGAATTGGTCTTAATCAAGTAGCAACTTATGGAAAATGCAGGATATAAAAAAAGAATTAGCCAACTCACTAGATGAAGCAGCCTGGAGTTGGCTAATTCCCCATGCTAAGAGTGATGCTTTGATTGTGGTCAATGAGGCTTTAGACTTGCTAGAAGTAGGTGTTGCCATTGCTAGTGATGATGTTCTCTCTGTACAGCACTGGATTAGTGAACAATTAGTCCACAAGCCTTTGCCCAACCAGCTAGCAGAGTGGAATAGTAATCAAAATAAGCGATTTGATGCCTTGATTGTTCAACCTTACGTCTTGGTAAAAGAACAACCTGCTTAAACTAAAGACGCAGCATGCTAAGTCTGGTGTCAATAGATGGTAAACTACTTTACTCATTTACCACTTTTTGATCTGCTTCTCTATCTGGATTGATGTTTTACCCAGAGTCGCACCAGTGTAGCCTGTGGTCAACCAAAGAATTGCTCTTGCTCCGTCTCTAATTGATTTACTAGCCGATTCAGGCTCACGTCCAGAAGCAACAGGTATTGGTTTGAGGGAAATGCCTCTGCTGCCAAAGACAATTTCGCCGATGATGCGAGCGCGACGCATATGGTCGTCAGAGGTAATTAAATACACACTGTCAACCCCCTTAGTTTCTAGTTCATCAACTAGGGTGGTGAAGTTAGTTACTGTATCAATAGCTTGACGGTCAATATGTAGGCGGTGTCTCCCTATTCCAGCTTTGGCAAAAATCTTTTTCGTATACCATTCTGAGCTACCGGAAGATACCCAAATCTCTAATTCCGGATGCTGCTGAGCAAATTTAGCAGCAAACCATTCTCTTTTCTCATCACCTCCCAAAACTAAAATAGCTTCCGGTTGCAAAAAATAGCCTTCTACTTGCTTGTAGCCGTAGATAATAAACGAAGCCAATAAAATCGGCGTTAGCCAGGAAAATAATTTGACTTTCGACGACCGAGGTTTAGAAAACAAGTATCGCCGCTTACGGGAATAAATCCTCAAAAGCATGAATAAACAGATAAATTCAGATTAAATTGAGGAGGAGCACCATTCCTGACTATAACCAGAAACCGCCCTGAGATGGCAATTGACAAACTAGCTCCAAGGGCAATACTTACTAGCTCTAGCTAGATATAAGGGAAAGTTGAATTTCCTTAAAAGAACTGGGGATCATATATGGGGAAAATCCAAGAAGAGATTGGAACCCCCAGTTATTTCTAGAGAAAACAACTTAGTTAGATGCGGCAAGAAAAGCCGATTTGGCTCATCTGCTTTCAGTTGCTCCTGTTGCTATTTTTTTAGCTTATGTTGCTAAGTGGTAAAGCAATAGCTATCCACGATAATCACCCTGATATAGGCAGTATACTACGGGACTGGCCGGATTCGAACCGGCGACCTAGCGCTTCGGATTTGTGTGAGTTTCCCCACTCTCTGGACTATCCCTTCACCATAGCTTCTTCTGCTTTAGGTGGTGGCCATTGTGTTTAAGGAGGTTTCTACTTTGTAGAACATACTTTGGTGGATGTAAGGTCTAATGAAATCAAGGAATCTTTTTCCTTCCTTTGTCCCCATACTTAGGCGATAAGAACCCTTACCTTTACTTAAACCCCACTTAAAACCCCAAACTTCTGAAAAGTAAGAGGCGACTACCTCGTTTTCTTGTTTAGAGACATAAGTATTAAGGTTGACAGTTAAAGCATGGACTCTACCATCTCTTTTATGGAAGGACTTAGAACCATCGTCCATGAACCAGATAGCTATTCCTTGGCGAGTTAACAAGTTAAGGAACTTTCTAGTAATTGTTTTTGTTCCTGCTCTATATAACTTTTTAACCAAGACCCTAGTCAAGGGAATTAACTTTGGTTCTAGGCGCAAGGACTTATAGACCTTTTTCCTTTGCCAGCTCTCTACGCTAACAATTTTTCTGGTTATTTGTTCAAGAATTTCTTTCTTAAACAAGACATACTGCTCGTGCTTAAGTGAATGCTCAATCAAGAAGTTTTTGCCTCTTTTTTTCGCATTACCTAAAAGCATACCTGCCAGAATACCGCGCTGCTCTACTTTCGATGAGACATTGTAGTCCATCTTTGTTTGCTCCCTAAACCAGTCTCTGCACCTTCTCTAAATCTGCGTCTAACCTTTTTAGTTTCTAACGCTTGAAATAGAACTTGGCTCAAGGTTACCCTATCTGTTGCCAGACTTAGGCTTCCCTGAATTTGACCACATTCACTCACAAGGTTTCCCTTCTGGTGCCCGATTTTTCAGGAGGCGCTTGCTCTATCCTGCTGAGCCACAGCCCCAGATTTCGCAGACTCCATTATAACCAAATCGGAGAAATATACTATAGAACCCACGGAAATTTAGCACCATCAGACCAGGTTTCTTGCCAAGGACTACCACCTACTTCTAATCCACAGACAGAACTGCTCGCCTTCAGGATAGTTTGAGATTTTCCCCACTTTCTCTCTCGCAACTCCAACGTTAACTGTCCTTGCATTGTGTCGCGGCAAAAGAAAATTAAGCCTTGTTCTGTAGGAGCACGCAGTAAAGTACCCTCTTGGTCAGTAGTACCTGTCACCTCGACTTCATAAGCCGCATTTTGCGCTCGCATCTGCCAGTAGCCCCAGGGATCTATATGCCAGCTTACCTCTGAATTCCAAGGTACAAATTCATAGAACTTTCCCTGGTAGTGGATGCCAACTAAGGCAGCAGACTCTTCCCAGCAAAGTACTCCTCTTCTACCACCACCTGCAGTTAAAGCAAGGTCAGACTTGCCCTCGAAGCTATTACAATTCAGCCAAAACCACTTCTTAGGAAAAGCTCGTCCCCAGTTTTTTTCAGCATAGGCTGGGGCATCAGTGAATTCGTATAATTCGCCATTCCAGTCAATCCAGCCGCTTGCCAAACCGTATGCCATCAAAATTTGCCATCCTGGTTCAAAGATAGGTAAAAAAGACAGCAAACCAGCAGTTGATTGCTGAGGCATATCCTGATTAGCCCAGCCGTAGACAGGCTTGATTTCATACTGCCAACGACAATAGCGATCGCTTCCGGGATCACGAATTGTACCTTGATTCCAGGTTGCCGTTGCTTGATAGCCTTCTTTAATCTGCTCCTCAAATTGAGCAGGGTGAAGGTACTGGGGAGAAATTTGTAAATTAGTTTTGCCCCAATGTCCTAAGGCGAGGGATGGCTGGGAAGCCCAAAATTGATTCACATCTGGAAAGGTACGCCAGAGATATTGATCATCAGGGCCGAGAATTTGAGCTGCCCCACCACTATGGGTTTGTCCCCCGATGGGATCATCAATGGAGTACATAAAAGCGAAAGTTTGAGAGCAATCAGCTAAGGTAACACGGTAGTACCAACCTTCAAAAAAACGCTGACTACTGCCGTCCCAGTGATATCCACTATGGGGTGTTTGCAGAGGATTAACCATGAAAACTCAACTCACCTAATCCTTTTTAGTATGAGTGATCCCTGGTTGAGGCTGTCCTTATTCCACACTCATTATCAAAATTTTGTCAGACTAGAAGTATGTAATTGAGGGAGTCGGGCAAATGCGATTGAGAATATTTGTACTTACTACCGCGATCGCCACACTAGGCTTCACTTTTCCAGTAACGGCTCAAAGTCGCAACTCTTCTCAACACTTTTTTGGGCAAGGTTGGGAACGTTTGGAAAGGGAAATCGAGATTTTGCAAAAAGAATGCCCTGATAGTGAGGAATTGACTCCAGAAACTGATTCAGTTTCTTCTCTGGAAATAGATCCCTGTCCTACCAGTCAGCACAACCAGGAGAAACAGCCAGTGGAGAATCCCAGTCAGCAACCCTTACCAGAGGAGCAAACTAACTCTCAACAGGAGGAAGATTAGTCGTTTGGCAGAAGAGAGACTGATCTGTTAACAAAGAAAAGTAAATTTACCTTTTCTTAACAAAAATTATGAGTCTGGGCATTAGCAAACTCCAAGAAGGGCTACTTTCCCTTTTCCTTCAAACCAATTGTCCTTTATGCGATCGCCCAGCGCAAGCTGAGTTTTGTCAGTATTGCCATAAACAGCTACAGAACTGCCAACTTAAGCAACCAGATAGATTGTGGACAGGAAAATTACCTGTCTTTGCATGGGGTAGTTACGGCGGTATTATGAAAAGAACCATTGCTCGCCTCAAGTACGAAAATCAGCCCCAATTAGCACGTCCTTTAGGTCAATGGTTAGGAGACACTTGGCTAAAATCTCCCGTTGCTTTCTCTACTAATAAATTAAGAGCCGTTCCCATACCGGTTCATCCTAGCAAGCTAAAAATAAGGGGTTATAATCAAGCAGAATTGATTGCCCGTAGTTTTTGTCAGTTCACCGGCTACAAACATCAACCCTTTGCGTTAGAAAGAGTACGCGCTACAGAAGCTCAGTTTAGTTTGTCAGGAAAAGAACGAGAGCAAAACTTAGCAGATGCTTTTGTAGTTAGTAAAAAGTTTAAACAAAATCCACCGAACTCACCCGTATTATTAATTGACGATATTTATACAACAGGAGCCACCGTAAGTTCAGCAGCTCAAACTTTACTCAGGGAAGGAGTAGAGGTGTATGGAGTACTGGCGATCGCTATTTCTAAAGGAAGGTAGAAAGGGTTGGGAAAGCAGGGGGAGCAGGGGAGACGCGGGGACGGAGATAGGGAAGATAAGCAACTATACTATTTTCCATTTTCCACTTAACAATTTACTTTTGCCAAATTACCAATAAGACTCCGCAGATAATTAAACCTAAGCCCAAGGAACGAGTGAGGGGTATGGTTTCCTGAAAGAAAAAATAACCCATCAGTACGGAGAAAACGTACATTAAAGCCGCTGATGGCCCTGCCACACTCAGATTAACCCGTGTTAATAGCAAAATATAGGCGATCGCTCCTAAGCCGTAGCAGGTTAAACCGGCGAGTAGTTCTGGTGTGGTCACTACACCAAAAATATGATCGAGCCAATTGCTAGCATTAACTCTTCCTAGACTTAATGCGCCGGTTTTAAGCAGAAACTGCCCAGCTGTGCTGGTTACAATCGAAACGAGAAAGAGAGCAAATTCAGGTAAGCTCACAAAATAGCCAAGAGTATAAGTTTTTTCGTCTCATACATTACAGTCAAAGAGGACAGAGCCAGGATTAACTCATACAATAGCGTCGGTAGTACTAATTCTAAGTAGTTATGACTCGTGTCATTGAATCCCACTATCACTATACTGAGGGACAAATTTCTGCTTGGCTACGCGGTTTATTTACCGTTGCCTGGGCAGATGGCCATTTTGACCCTGAAGAGCAAGAAGTTCTTGCCCAGTTAACTAAGGATGAGCTTGCCCCTGCCACTGATTTACAGTCCCTTGATGAATCAATTTCCCCTGAAGATTTAGCTGCGGCACTAGGGGACAACAAAGAAACCGCTGAGAATTTTTTGCGAACTGCCGTAATGGTTGCTTTAGCAGACGGCATATATTCTACCACAGAAGCGGACGTTCTTAACAAATTTTGTAAGGCGTTGGGACTGAAGTTAGATGCCCTTGAGTCATTGCAACACACCCTTTATCAAGGGGAAGTTGGTGAGGTGACAGAAGCTGGCGCCCTAGTTAAGGAGTCAGATTGGCAAGAACAACCTCATCCAGATGTTCTACAACCAGTGCGACAATGGTTAAACGGCATGGACGTTCAAGATCCACGGGTAGCGCGTTTCATCTGCAAGATGATCCCCTCTCAGTGTCCTTTTGAGCGAGATGTCAAGCTCTTTGGTCGCAAAATCGTGCACATTCCGGCTATGTGTAAGATTAATCCCCTGTATGAGCAATTAGTAGGTCTACGTTTTCGAGCCTTGTCCCACTTAGCAGATGATCTGGGTGAAGACGTTACTCCATACTTGTAGTGTCTGGTTATCTATTTGTTGTTTGTTGTCGGGTTTAACCGGCAGCAAGCAGCAACTTATTAAAAATTAATTATGCAATTTATTGATCAAGCTGAAGTAGAAGTAGAAGCCGGTAAGGGCGGTGACGGAATTGTTGCATTTCGACGGGAGAAATATGTACCAGCCGGTGGCCCGGCTGGGGGTAATGGAGGACGTGGTGGGGACGTTATCTTAAAAGCAGTAGAAGACCTGCAAACCTTACTAGATTTCCGGTATGCCCACCGTTTCGAGGCTGGTAACGGTGGAAGGGGAGGCTCCAATAACCGCACCGGGGCAAATGGAGAGGACTGCATTATCGAGGTTCCCTGCGGCACCGTTGTCTACAATGCCCAGACGGATGAGGTAATTGGGGATTTGGTGGAAGCGCAACAAACTCTTTGTGTGGCAAAGGGAGGAAAGGGAGGCTTAGGTAATAAGTGCTTTCTCAGTAACCGTAACCGAGCCCCAGATTATGCCTTACCTGGAATGCCGGGAGGACTTATCAACTTACGCTTGGAGTTAAAACTGTTAGCGGAGGTAGGGATTATTGGTTTACCCAATGCTGGTAAGTCTACGTTGATTGCGTCGCTTTCTGCGGCACGACCTAAGGTAGCAGACTATCCCTTCACTACTCTGGTGCCGAATTTAGGCGTGGTGCGTAAACCTACAGGTGACGGTACTGTTTTTGCTGATATTCCGGGGTTAATTGCTGGGGCTCATCAAGGGACGGGGTTAGGTTTTGATTTTCTGCGCCACATTGAACGTACCCGCTTGTTGCTGCATTTGATTGATGCTACTGATGATAACCCCATCGCTAATTATCAGACTATTGAAGAGGAATTACACGCTTACGGACGAGGTCTAGCAGAACGCCCCCAAATCATCGCTCTTAATAAGCTAGATGCGGTTCTTCCAGAAAGGGCAGAGGCTTTGGCTATGGAGCTTAATCAGTTAACTAAGGTGCAAATTTTCCAAATTTCGGCAGTTACTGGCAGAGGTTTAGATGCCCTGTTACAGAAAATTTGGCAGTCTCTTGACCAGTTAACGGCTGCTGAGTTGGAGGCGGTTCCAGGAATTTGAATGAGATGGAAAATGGAAAATAGTTAAATTGAGAATTGCTCCCTCATCACCCTCTCCTCTGGTGAATTAAAAATTAGGAAGGATTACTCAAAAATCTCACCCTGCCTCCCCTGCTCTTCCTAATTCCCCCCAGGAGCCATTGATTCATTCTCATTGAGAGTAGCGGTACTAGGCTTGGGTAGAGAATTTGTGCCAGGGTAAGGTTGTTGTTTGTCGAAATAGTCATAGGTGATACGAGAAATCTCCCTAATCAAATTTTGAGCAGAGGCATCATCATGAGGTCGTCTGACCATAATAGAAACGATATAACGTTTACCTGTAGGCATATCCACCAAGCCAGCATCAGCCAAAACTGAACCAATGTTGCCCGTTTTGTGGGCGATCATAGCTCCTTGACCCAATCCCTTAGGTAATAAGGAGCTGTTCTCAGTCTGGCGCATGATACCTAATAGCCAATCCCGCGATCGCATCGACAACAACTGCCCTTGATTAACCATCGACATTAAATGGGCCAGTTCTTTCGGGCTAGTAGTATTTGTCCCTGCCAAATCCGGTAAGGGGTTACGGATAACTGTAGTAGTCAAACCCCAAGAACTAAATTTTTGATTAAGAAGGTTTACTCCCCCTAGTCGAGTAATCAGCATATTAGTGGCTGTGTTATCACTAATTGTGATCATTTTGGTTGCCACATCAAGAGCTGTAAACTGACTGCCTGCTGGCTTATACTGCATATTCCCAGAACCACCGGCAACCATTTCTGGCTGCATGGTCAAAACTTCATCCAAACGTATCTCGCCAGCATCGACAGCTTGGAAAAATGCCACCAAAATTGGCACCTTAATCGTGCTAGCTGCGGCAAAAATCAAGCCACCATCCCAATCGAGGTAAGCACCCGTATCTAAATCAACAACAAATACTCCTGGTTGCAACTCAGAGTTTTGCCCAATGAGAGTTTGCAGCTGAACTTTCAGAGGAAGTAGTTCTTGAGTTAGGGGTAGTTCTCCTTGGTTGCTGGTACTGGTTGGACTAACTTGGACTTGAGTTTCCTCTGTTTTGTTAGTAGCGTTGACTAGCCCTTGGGTAGTTGGATCTAAAACCGACAAAAGTGTCCCAACAAAGGCACTAATACCAATACCTAAAATCAGCAAACGGACAACATAGCCCAATATCTGAAAAGAGCGATTTGATTGACGGCGATATTGCCGCTTTCTTTGACGTGGAGTAGAAATTGGTTGAGGACGCTGTCTTGCTCTTTTCTGAGCAGTTACCCCAAACCGAGTATTGGCATTAGGTCTGGTTCTAGGATTCCTCTGCGGCTGCGGTTTGAACTGGCTGTTACTGCCTCTTGTCTCAGGCTTCAACCGTTCTGACTGGAGTGAAATAACAGGGCGTACCGGCCGTTTAGGGGCAACTTGAGGGGGCGTTGGGGAAATACCTCGCCGGGGTAGAGATTCAGGTAAATGTTGGCTATTAGCTGGGTTTCTGATCCTGGGGCTAACGCTCTTAAGTTGTGGTTGAGTTGGTTGAGTTTGGGCAAACAAAACTTGAGGCAATCGCCGTAGGAAGCTGGTTAAGGGATGCTCTCTTTTTTGCCGCTGGGGTAACTTTCTGCTAGCAACCTGTCGAGTTCTCTGACTATTGGCATTAACCGGGGAGAAACTACGAGTTTGAGGTTGCAATCCTCGTCTTATCGGCTGCCCTGGAGGCAGTTGCAGCCGGTTTTGAGTTGAGCGGGTATGTACACGAACACGCACTGTTCGCTCACCTTCTCCCCGCAAATTCCCAGGCTGACGCCCCTTATTCCTAGACGCTGCCACCTATTACACCTCCAAATACAACTTAACTTATAGATAGTTGTCTTAAATATATTTGTTACTTGTTAACCACTAAATATGACTTTCCTAGTGGTGAAGAAAATAGCTTCCTCCTCTGCCCCCGACTCCCTACTTTATCTACTGACCACTCTCTATTAACACTTAACAGAACCGGATGCAAGTTTTTAGCTATTTATCCTTACTTTCCGACTGAGACTGTGGTCGAGAAGCCCATTCCATCTGACGGAGAATACCTCGCAGCATAGTAACTTCGTCTTTAGTCATTGCTACCCGGTTAAACAAACGCCGGAACTTTTCCATGCGTGCTTGAGCGGTATGGGGATAAAGATAACCTATTTTTAGCAACAGAGCTTGCAAATGCTGGTAGTAATCTTCTATTTCTGCCCAGGAAGCAGTATCAACCGCCGTGACTAGAGGAGGCTGACTTTCAACCAATGCTTGCTGCTGAGTACTTGGTTGTTGAGCAGAGACAAACAGCTCATAACAGCAAACAGCTACAGCTTGAGCCAGATTAAGAGAAGGGTACTCAGCACTAGAGGGAATACAAACAAATCGCTGAGCATAGTTAAGCTCAAGATTATTTAGTCCTCGATCCTCTGGCCCAAAAATCAACGCAGATTTATTCTCTTTTGTCAATAGCCAGGGCAGCGCCTGTCTAGGAGTTTCCAAGGGAGTCGGCTGTTTTCGAGGACGGGCAGTAGTGGCGATCGCTCTTTGACAACCTTTTAAGGCTTCTGGCAAGGTTCCTACTTGCTGGGCGGTTTCCAAGATATCTGCTCCATGTACGGCCATCTGCCGCGCTTCTTCCCCTAAAGGGTCACATTGAGGATTAACCAGCACTAACTGATGCAGTCCCATGTTTTTCATTACACGGGCAACCGAACCCACATTGAGAGGGCCTGCTGGCTCCACTAAAATAATCCTGACATTTCCCGGATTCAAAGTTACTTTTCTTCTCTCTTCTTAATTATTCTTTACAATTAAACAACTAAATCTATCTACATTAAGCATTTAACCATGGCACGAGTACGTTCTAAGTCAGATTTGCCTAGTAAAATCTGTCCAGTCTGTGAGCGCCCTTTTAGCTGGCGCAAAAAATGGATTGATTGTTGGCAGGATGTGAAGTATTGCTCAGAACGCTGCCGTAGAAGGAAATACAAGCATAATCAATAAAAGTATATGAAGACTAAGTAAAGACTAATCTTGATTTCAATTGCTTAAGTAGTTAGTTATACTGCATATTTCGTACCTCATACTTCTTAATTTTTTATGCAGGTTAACCAGGTGCAACCCAAGCTTATTATCCACGGCGGTGCTGGCAGTTCTCTCAAGGGTAAAGGTGGAGCAGAGATTGTACGAAAGTCTCTCTATCAGATTATCGGCAAAGTCTACCCTTTGTTGCTAAGTGGTGCTTCTGCCCGTCAAGCAGTTGTCCTCGGCTGTCAACTACTCGAAGATGAACCTCGTTTTAACGCCGGAACTGGTTCTGTACTGCAATCAGATGGTCAAATTCGCATGAGTGCGGCTTTAATGGATGGTAAATTGCAGCGTTTTTCTGGTGTAATTAATGTCTCGCGAGTAAAAAACCCGATTGATCTAGCCAAGTTTTTGCAAGACTCGGCCGACAGAGTACTTTCTGATTATGGGTCAGCTGAACTACTCAGAGAAATTAATGCTCCTATCTACAATCCCCTAACTGACTTGCGCTTAGAAGAATGGATGCAAGAGAGAAAGGGTGATTTTGACAAGGACATGGCAGGAGTTGTGGCAGAAAAAGAACTAGTGGGTGCTTCGGAAAATGGACGAGGTACTATTGGTGTTGTTGCCTTAGATAGTCAGGGAAACTTGGCCGTTGGAACTTCTACTGGTGGCAAAGGTTTTGAAAGAATTGGTCGTGTTAGTGATTCTGCCATGCCCGCTGGCAACTATGCTAATAAAAAAGCCGCAGTCAGCTGTACTGGTATTGGGGAAGACATTATTGATGAGTGTCTAGCAGCAAAGATTGTGGTGCGTACCACAGATGGCTTGTCCTTAGCTGAAGCCATAGAGCGTTCTTTTAAAGAAGCAAAGGAGAATCAGCGAGATTTTGGTGCGATCGCTATTGATGCCACAGGTGTGATTAGCTGGGGTAAAACTAGCGAAGTTCTGCTAGCGGCGTACCATACAGGTGAGCACATGGGAGATACCCTGGAATGGGTGGGAGATGATTTGATGGGTTTTGCGGTCTAACCGCTGATGGTTGAAGCCCTGCTATAGCAACCTTCGTCCTCTTTTTTGAGAGGGCGGAGTGGCTTGATATTAAGTAGGTGGACAATCCGTTCCATTGTCTCTATTGCGGCAAGAAGTCTACTACTAGACTAGAACTGAACTCTTCCCCCACTAACGAGAAGATTGATCCTCTTCAGACTTCAACCGCCAACCGGGTTTAACCACCTGACGTGCGCGAGCAACTACTAAGCTATCTGGCGGCACATCTTCTGTAACCACTGAACCAGCAGCAATTGTGACATCTTCTCCCAAAGTTACCGGCGCAACTAATACACTATTGGAACCAGTTTTTGTGCGATCGCCAATTTGTGTTCGATGTTTCTTTACACCATCGTAATTAGCCGTAATTGTACCTGCACCAATATTTACTCGGTTGCCCAGGGTCGCGTCTCCTAAGTAAGATAAATGGGCGACGTTGGTGCGATCGCCAATTGTGGCATTTTTCAGTTCTACGAAATTACCAACACGGCATGACTCTCCGACGGTTGCGTGACCTCGTAGATGAGCATAAGGACCGATTCTCGTGCCATCTTTGACTACAGAATCACTTACTACTGAGTAAAGCACTTTGACATTTTCACCTAGTTGGCTATTTTCAATCAGACTTCCAGGTCCAATACGACTACCAGAACCGATACTAGTTTGACCTCGCAAGTGAGTTTGCGGTTCAATTGTTATATCCGGCTGCAACTGCACCATGTCATCAATCGTAATGCTATCGGGATTAATTAGAGTTACTCCCGCATCCATCCAATCATTTTTCACCCGTGCTTGTAATATTTCGTAAGCGTCTGATAGTTGCTTACGGTTGTTGATGCCAAGAATTTCTTGGTGATCCTTAACATCAACTACCATTACAGGAGAGAGGTAATTAACAGCGTCTGTTAAGTAATACTCCTTCTGGTCGTTATTAGATTGTAGTTTAGGCAATACTTTTGCTAATTCAGACCACCTGAAGCAATAAATGCCAGCATTAATACGACGATTTTTCTTTTGAGCTGCTGTACAATCGCGATCTTCAACAATTTGAGTTAATACATTATTACCATCACAGAAAACTCGACCATAGCCTTGGGGGTTAGGAATTTGGGCTGTAAGTATGGTTGCGGCATTCTGATTGGTTTTATGGGTTTCCAACAACTGTTTAATTGTCTCTGACCGCAACAGAGGAACATCGCCATTTAGGACTAGCAAGTCTCCCTCAAACCCATTTAAGTGAGGTAGGAGTTGTTGGACCGCATGACCTGTTCCTAATTGCTCAGTCTGTTCAACAAATTCCAAGTCAGAATAGGCTTGCAAGGATTGTTTGACTCTTTCACTCTCGTAGCCAACAATCACAAGAAACCGGAGAGGTTCAATGGAAATACAACTATTAAGGACTCTTTCAACGAGGGACAATTGGCCTATTTGATGACAGACCTTAGGTAGGTCAGATTTCATCCGTGTCCCACGTCCTGCCGCTAGAATTGCTACTGCAACCATGATCAGCTCTCAGCTTTGTGCTATCAGCTTTCAGAATTACGCCCACTGATGATAGCACTTGCTTGCATATTAGGCAGTAGGGAGTGGGAGATGGGGGTAGAAAGAATTCAGAATTCAGAATTCAGAATGCAGAAAGATGGGGGAGATGGGAAGCAGGGGGACCAGGGGAGCAAGGGGAGATGAGGAAGATTGACAAATTTTAATTTTCAATTCTAAATTCTAAATTCCCTATTATTGCCTATTCCCTATTCCCTTTAACTAGCAATTTTCGATTTTCAGTCCAACGCTTTTTCCAGTGAGAGGTGGGTTCGAGTTGAGAGGATTGTTGTTCGAGTTGTCGTCGTTGCCAAATTACTGGGGCTAGGTCAGATAATTGAGGGTCACGGTAGGGAACACTAGCATGAGTTTGCAAATGTTCTAGCACTTTCTTCGGGAGAAGGGGCAAATCAATATCTTGCCAGCTGGCGATAGTTCCCGGTTGACGAGAGTCTACTGCTGGAGTTTCAGCAATTTTAAATCCTGCTCTCAGGAGTGCTGTTCTTATTGCTGCGGCGCAGGAATAGGTTGCTAATCGACCTGTCGTATCGCAGCAATTTGCTAACTGTGAAATAAACTCTATTGTCCATAACTGAGGACAGCGACGTGGAGAAAAGGGATCGAGGAAGATTGCATCAGCCTTCCAGTTGGATTGAGACAATTTTTGAATGGTGATTCTCGCATCACCTAATAGTAGTTGAGCTTGTAATTGCTCAGTTTGAATCTGCCCAGAATTGGCTAAAACTTCCAGCAGTTGGGGGATGGGCTGACTCCAACTATTCAGCAAATTATAAGCTATCGCTGCCTTTGCCACTGCCTGGTCTAATTCCAAGGCAACTAGCTCAACTTGGCAACTAGGATTATTTGCCCAAATAGTTTCTAAAGCCGAAGCAGAATTGTACCCTAAACCATAGCATATATCAATAATTTTTAGTCTTGGCTGCTGAGATTTTTTCACCAGCTGACAAGGTTCAACAAACTTAATCCGGGATTCTTCCTTTGCCCCTTGAATACTATGGAATGATTCCCCCGCTTCTTCTGAGAAAAAGGTGAATGAGCCATCAGCCGTAGGTTGAGGTGTAAAGCGGTGGTTATCTAGCATTGCTAAATGTTTATGATTTAAGTAATAGGAGCCGAGAACTCTGTTATTAGGAAGAATGTAGATGTCAAAAGATTGCCAGCTCAATTAGTTGAATCCCAAGGCGATTGGTTACACCCAGCTAAGTGTAATTAGTTAATTGTCTTGCAATTTTCCACCTCAACCAGTGCATTGAAAATTATTATTTCTAAATTTTGCATAAAAATTAAGTTAAGGGGTGATAAGTACTACAGCCGGTTAGCACAAGCTTAACTTGACAAAAGTTTTAGCTAGAACATGTAAAATGTCTAAAAAATTCTGGTATTTTGGGCAATCTTGGCTACTCATCACCCTAGGGATAAGTAGCATTTTAGCGTTGTCTAGTAACTGTGCTTTGGCGCAAATTACCCCTGATGGTAGCTTAGGGGTAGATAGTTCTGTGATTAGACAGAATGTTAATGTCAGAGGATTGCCAGCTCAATTAATAGAAGGTGGTGCAGCACGCCAGAGAAATCTCTTTCATAGTTTTGAGCAATTTAATGTAGCAACTGGAGAACGGGTTTATTTTGCTAATCCCACCAATATTGAGAATATTCTCTCACGAGTAACTGGTAATAATCTCTCTCAAATATTAGGTACTTTGGGGGTAGATGGTAATGCTAATTTATTTCTACTTAATCCCAATGGCATTGTTTTTGGAGAAAATGCACGGCTCGATGTACGGGGTTCTTTCGTTGGCAGTACAGCCAACTCTTTGGTATTTGATAATAACGTTAACTTCAGTGCTAGTAACCCAGAAGCGTCACCTTTGTTAACCATTAATACCCCCATTGGTTTGCAATTTAGTTCACAAACAGGAAGCATTCGTGTGCAGGGGACTAGTGGTTTCCGAGGCTTTTTCTCTAATATTGGTCTGGGAGAAGTGCAACCTGGTAAAACCCTAGCTCTTGTTGGGGGAGATATTTTACTGGAAGGGGCTTTTTTGGGAGCCCCAGAAGGCAGAATTGAATTAGGTAGCGTTGCAGGTAATGGTCAAGTTTCTCTCAATCCCATTGCTCAAGGTTTTGCCCTAGGCTATCAGGACGTGGCAAACTTTGGAAATATTAATCTATCACGGTCTTTTGTTAATACCAGTGTCGAAGATACTAGTCAAAGCCAGTCCCCTGGTGGTGGAGCTATTGCCATTCGTGCCTCACAATTAAATTTAACGGAAACCTCAATTATTAGGGCCAGTACCTTTACCCCCAAACCAGGTGGAAATATAACCATAGATGTAGAGCGTTTGACCGTGCAAGAAGGTTCATCCATCGCATCCAATACTTTTAGCGAGGGACTAGGGGGAAATATAACCGTCAATGCTTCCGAGTCCGTCAGATTAATTGGCAAGTCCCCTAGAGGTTTTTTTCCCAGTAACATCTCTACAGGTAGTAGTGATTCTGGCGGAATAGGTAGGGGAGGAACTGTGACCATTAATACTAGGCAGTTAATTGTTAGAGATGGCGCACAAGTGTCAGCATCGACTGAGAGTGCAGCGAATGCCGGGAATATAATTATTCATGCTACTGAGTTAGTAGAAGTTAGTAATAGAAGTAATATATCTACCCAAGTTAACGAACCAGAGGCTACGGGTGATGGAGGCAATTTAACTATTGAAACTGGAAGATTGATAGTTATAGAAAATCGTGCCCAGGTATCAACTAGTACTTTCGGTGAGGGAGATGGAGGCAATATAACTATTAAGGCTGATGCCGTCGAGGTTAGCCGCACTGGCAATATAACAGCTTCTGTCAATCCAGGAGCAAGAGGGGATGGTGGAACTTTGACCATTGACACTAGGGACTTAAGCATTGAAGAAGGGGGACAAGTAGCAGCCGCTACTGGTGGTAGTGGTGATGGTGGAACTTTATTAGTAAGAGCATCAGGGGTAATCGAAGTCAGTAATCAAGCTTTGCTCACAACTCAGACTATAGGTTCTGGCGATGCTGGGACCCTAATTATTGAAGCTGAGCAATTAATTATTGAAAATGGTGGACAAATTGCTACGGCTGGTTTTATGGGCAATGGTGGTAGTTTGAATATCAATGCCTCAGAGTCAGTAATAATTAGGGGAGTATCACCAGTCGATGAGCGTAGTCCTAGTGGCTTGTTTGTTCAAACTTTAGGAAGTGGCAATGCTGGTACTTTGGGAATCGATACTCGCAGGTTTGTAGTCGAAGAGGGAGGGAGAGTACTAGCTTCTACCAGAGGTCAGGGAAATGCCGGCAAAATTGCCATTAATGCTTCCGAGTCTGTTGACATTTCTGGAATTGCTGCTTCAGGGTTCTCTAGTGCATTACTAACTAGCACTAGTGGCAGTGGTAGGGGAGGAGATATCGAAATTACGACCTCTGCTTTCCGCCTCTCTGACCAAGCTGTTTTGGATGCTCGCACTATTGCTGATGGGGAAAGTGGCAGCATCAAAGTCAATGCTAATACTTTAGAGGTAACTCAGGGGGGTCAATTCCTCACTACTACCGAGGGTAGTCAAGATGCTGGTGACATTACCCTGATAGTTGATGAGGTTATCACCCTAGCAGGGGAAAACAGTGGGCTATTTGCCATTACAGAACCTAACTCCAGTGGTAATGGCGGCAGTATTTTTATTGACCCTAAACTAGTTATGATTCGAGATGGGGCAACTGTGGCTGTTGATAGTCAAGGAACTGGCGCTGGTGGTGGGATTGAGATATTTGCCAATTCCCTCACTCTAAATAATCAAGCCTCAATTTCTGCTGAAACTGTCAGTAATACAGGTGGTAATATTACCCTCACAGTACAAGACTTATTGCTATTGCGTCATAACAGTAATATTTCTACTACCGCAGGTACTGCTCAAGGATTGGGAGATGGTGGCAACATTACAATCAAGACTCCAGATGGGGTAATGGCTGCTGTTCCGGAAGAGGATAGTAATATCACCGCTAATGCCTTCCAAGGACGAGGGGGCAATATTGACATAGAAGCAAAAGGTATCTTTGGCATCGAATTTCGTCCAGCAGAAACTGAACTTAGTGATATTACTGCTAGTTCTCAGTTCGGTGTAGATGGCCGAGTGAGCATTAATCAACCGGAAGTTGACCCTTCTAGAGGTTTAACAGAATTACCCACTAACTTGGTCAATGCAGCCAATTTAATTGACCACAGTTGCAGTGCTTCAGCCCAAGATAGCAGCTTTACTGTCACAGGTCGCGGTGGTCTACCTCCTAATCCTGGTGAGGTTCTAGAAACCGATACTTTAGTTGTTAACTGGGTTAGCCTCGACTCGGAGGAAGAAAACAATACACAAGTAAACGAAATAGAAAACGCTCACTCTACACCCAGACAAATTGTCGAAGCTCAAGGTTGGGTTGTGAATAGACAAGGTCAGGTTGTTTTGGTATCTCAAGTACCAGAAGTTACACATCAAGGTAACTGGTTAAACCCAGCTAAATGCCATACTCAGTCAACTACCAGACCTGCCAGTTAAAATAAAGTTTAGCACCAAAAAGTTTACAGCTTCACTCAAATGAAATTCTATGGAAAATTGTGAGGATCGGTAAATGATTAGCACCTGGTTTAAATCCTTTTTAAAACTCAAAAAAATATTTAGTGATAAACATATACTTAAATACAACAAAAATAAGATAAAAATTATTACCGTTTACGCTTTTCTATTCTCTTTTGCCTTTTTATTTACTACCTTTTGCCAAATACCATTAGCTCACTCAACTACTCCAACCGTATCTCAAACTTCTGCTAACCCCCAAAGCTTAGTGCAACAAGGTAAAGAACTCTACGATGCAGGGGAATTTGCCGCAGCAGCAAAGATATTGCAACAAGCAGCTGATGGTTTTAAAGCTCAAGGTGATCAATTGCGACAGGCAATCAGCTTAAGCAATCTTTCCTTGGCTTATCAAAAATTAGGTAAATGGAGTGAAGCCCAAGAAGCGATCGCCACTAGCTTACAACTATTAGAAAACGCTAATACAACTGAACAACTAAAAATTAGAGGTGCAGCCTTTGATATTGAGGGACAACTTCACCTAGCCCAAGGACAAGCTGACTTAGCTAGGGAAAGCTTCATCGCAGCAGCTAACAGCTACCAAAAAGCAGGTGATGAGACAGGGGTTATTCGTAGCCAGATTAACCAAGCTGGGGCTGAGCAAGCCTCTGGCATGTACCGTCGTTCTCTTGATACCCTCCAAGAGATTAGGGAAACCATGCAACCTCAAGCAGATTCAGCCCTAAAAGCAACTGCCCTGAGAAGTTTGGGTAGAACTCTGCGCTTAGTGGGTGATCTTGAAAGGTCCCGAGAGGTTCTGTTGCAAAGTCTAGCTATTGCCCAAGCCTTGACATCTCCTCCCGATATTAGTGCTACTCTTTTGAGTCTAGGGAACACCGCCAAAGCTCAAGGTGAAAAACAAGCGGCTTTGGAGTACTATCGACGGGCAAGTGATACTGCCGCTAATCTACCCAGTACCAAAATTAAAGCCCAGCTTAATCAGCTTAGTCTCTTAGCAGAAAACCCCCAAAGGTCAACCCAAAACCAAACATTACTAGGGCAAATCCAATCACAACTGGATCAACTACCCCCTTCTCGTAACTCCGTAGATGCCAGAATTAATTTAGCTCGCTCGATGATGCAATTGGGGAATCGAGGTAACTTAAATCCCCAAAATATTGCCAAGCAACTAACCCAAGCAGTTGAAGAGGCAAGAAGCATTCAAGATTCTAGAGCAGAATCTTATGCCCTTGGTCAACTGGGTAGACTATACGAACAGACTAAGCAGTTAAATCCTGCCCAAAAGTTAACCGAAGAAGCCTTACTAATTGCACAGTCCATTAATGCCCCAGATATTGCCTATGGTTGGCAATGGCAATTGGGCAGACTACTACAAGCCCAAGGCGAGACAAAAGGAGCAATTGCCGCTTATGATGCAGCAGTAATTACTTTGGAGTCCTTACGTGGTGATTTAGTTAGTGTTAATCCTGATGTTCAATTTTCTTTTCGGGAGACTGTTGAACCTGTCTATCGGCAACTGGTAAGTCTGCTTTTGCAGTCTAAAGCTAGTACAGAAGAAATCCAACAAGCCCGTAAGGTAATTGAGTCTCTTCAACAAGCAGAACTGGTTAACTTCTTCCGAGAAGACTGTTTGACTAGTACCCCCATCCAGATTGATGAAGTTGATCAAAAAGCTGCCGTAATTTACCCTATTGTCTTACCAGACAGATTAGAGGTTGTTCTCTCTCTACCTAATGCCCCTCTGCGCCACTACGCCACTAATTTGCCCCAAGCTGATGTGGAAAAAGTTTTTACCCAGTTGCGCCAAGTGATTGCACCCTTTAGCGTTGAGCCGAATCGGGGCTTAGGTATCCAAGACAGAGAAAGGGAATGTCGAGGACTAGCAGTTGAGGGACGAGAATGTACTCCTGCACCCCAGCAATCGTTCTTACCCTTAGCTCAGCAAATGTACGATTGGTTAATTAGACCAGTTGAGCAAGAGTTGGCTGCTAGTGAGGCAAAAACCTTAGTCTTTGTCCTTGATGGCCCTTTACTGAATTTGCCCATGGCGGTACTCCATGATGGTGAGCAGTTCTTAATTGAAAAATATGCGATCGCCCTAACACCTGGTTTACAACTACTAGACCCCAAACCTCTGGCAAGGGGAAAATTAACAGCCCTCAAGGCTGGATTAACCCAAGCTCACGATGGTTTTCCTGCCCTTCCTTTTGTCGAGCAAGAGTTGGCAGAAATTAAGTCAGAGGTGCCTGGGGAGTTACTGCTTAATGAGAATTTTACTAAGGCAGCAATTGAGAAGGCAATGGATTCTGTAGCTTTCCCGGTGGTTCACCTAGCAACCCACGGTCAATTCAGTTCCAATGCCGAAGATACTTTTATTCTCGCTTGGGATCAACGTCTTAATGTTAATCAGCTCAATAACCTGTTACGCTCTAGGGAGGAAAGTGGCGGAGGCGCAATTGAACTACTCGTTCTCAGCGCTTGCCAGACAGCAACAGGGGATAAGCGAGCTGCTTTAGGACTAGCAGGTGTGGCAGTTAGGGCGGGAGCTCGCAGTACCCTAGCCACACTATGGTTAGTTGACGATGCCGCCACAGCCCAATTAATGATTCGCTTTTATCAGGAATTAACTGATACTAAAATTACTAAAGCAGAAGCTCTCCGCCGAGCTCAGATGGCCCTGCTTAAAAACAGCCAATATCAACAGCCACGTTTTTGGGCCCCCTTTGTCTTGGTGGGTAATTGGCTTTGATTTAGTGTGTTGATAGGAGGAAAATAGAAACAATTTTCAACTAACAATTTCCAATTTTGTGTGGAGAAACTCTACTGGCTCGATGAGATTAAACCATCAGAATACCCTTTGGTGGGAGACAGAGCATTTAATTTAAGCCAGCTTTCAAAGTGTGGCTACCCTGTTTTGCCTGGTTTTGTCGTTCCGGCAACTGCTTTCTGGGAATTTCTCAAAATTTTAGGTGAATCGGAGCCACTCTTAGCCGATTTGCCCAATTCTGACTTGTATGTCGATTTGGATGATCCTAGTCAGCTACAGCTGTTTGCCCAAAGAATTCGCCGGAAAATTATGGCAGAGTCTCTAACACCAGCTTGGGCATCAGCACTCTGGGAAATAGCAGAAACTCAACCAGCAGCAGCTTTGAACTTGTATCCTTCCCTGTTCCTAAGTTCCTCGGTCAAGGGAATGCCCACTGGCAACTGGGACACACCAATTAATCTTAATTCTTTACCCTTGGGGATTTGGGAACCTCATTTTTGTTTTAAGCAACCAGCTGCCCTAGAACTTGCCCTCAAGCAGGTTTGGGCAGAACTATTTCGTGCCAGAAGCCTATTTTACTTGCAGCGTAATGGTATTAGCCTAGAGCAGCTAGATTTAGCTGTATTAGTACAACCAACAGAAGATGCCATTGTTTCGGGAACCATTGAAGCCAATCCCAAGGAATGGAATATACTTTCAAGCTGGGGAGTAGGAATAGTTATTGCTAAAGGGGAAGTACTACCTGACTCTTACAAGCTAGAGGCAACAACAGGCAAAGTTATTGCCTCAAAATTAGGAAGTAAAGCCCGTGCATATCGTTTAAGCGACAAACCCCAAGCATCATCTCTTTCCGAAAATGGACTACACTCCTATCTACTAAGTGAGGATAAACAAAAAAAGTATGCTTTATCAAAAAAATACCAGAAACTTCTAGTTGAGCTATGCCAGTCCTTAGCTGCTGAACTCAGCCGTAGTTTTTATCTAGAGTGGACAATTTGCCCAACTCCAGATAGTTCAGAGGCAAAACTGTATATAAAACAATTTTATCCTCAGCAGCAAAGTGTTAGTTATGAACCTGAAGTGATGCCGCCTCATCAAGACCTATCATCATTTACACCCCAGTTAGCTAGAGGACTACCAGCAGCAGCAGGACAAGTTGAAGCGCTAGCTAAGGTAATAACAAGTGACCAGCCAAATCTGGAGACAGATGTTCAGGGTGTAATTTTGGTTGCACGAAGCATTACCCCTGATTGGTTGACTTTACTAAAGCAAGCCGCTGGCTTAGTTACTGAAGAAGGAGGAATGACTAGTCATGCCGCGATTATCGCTAGGGAACTTGGTATCCCTGCTGTAGTTGGCGTTGCCGGTATCACCCAAATAATTAAAACTGGTGAACCTTTGCTAGTAGACGGTGAAAAGGGGGAAATACTACGACTGGCGATTAGAAACTCGAATAAGGTGACTCAGACAAGAGAAATCAACAATTTATCCAACCAAGATAAGTTACCAATTAGGGCTGATTCTCCCTCAATCCCCATCAATTCTGGTTCTTTTCCCATTGCTACTCAGTTACTGGTCAACCTTTCTCAACCCGATTCTCTGACAAAGATTGTTGGTTTACCCTTAGATGGCGTTGGCTTGTTACGTTCAGAACTGATGATGCTCAACACCTGGGAAAATCTACATCCTGACGAATGGCTAAGACAGGGACGCGAAAATGAGTTGGTAGAAATTATGAGTCAACTCGTTATTCAGTTTGCTGCTGCTTTTATGCCAAGACCAGTGCTTTATCGCTCTATTGATTGGCGAACTAATGAATTCCCTTCCCTAAGTAGGTTTACCACAGAAAGCTCATTAGATTTAGACCCCGAAAGAGTCATCAATCCCATCATCGGTAAGCGCGGCATTCGTCCTTACCTCATAGATCCCACCTGGCTGGATTTGGAATTAGCAGCTTTAGGGCGGGTTTTAGCTTCTGGCTACACTAATGTTCATTTAATGCTGCCTTTTGTTCGTACCGTTGAAGAATTTAGTTTTTGCCGCCAGCGTGCAGAACAGGTCGGTTTGACTAAAAATCCCAACTTTCAAATCTGGATTATGGCAGAGGTACCTTCAGTACTTTTTCTACTACCAGATTACGTTAAAGCGGGTGTACAAGGTATCTCCATTGGTAGCAATGATTTAACTCAGCTTTTGTTAGCAGCTGACCGCGACCAAGAGGAGTTGTTTGAACCACTCGATGCACGTCACCCGGTAGTAATGCAGGCAATAAAACAACTCATTGAAATGGCAAAATCTGCTAACATTCCCTGCTCAATCTGTGGTCAGGCACCAGCTCAATATCCTGAATTAATTGACTCTTTAGTGCAATGGGGTATCACCTCTATTTCTGTCGATGTTAATGATGTTGAGAATACCTACAGGGCAATTGCTCGTGCAGAACAACGTTTGCTCCTAGCAGCGGCAAGGCAAATAACTAGAAAAGATTCGCTAGACCGCTGAGATGAAAAATTGAGCAAATTTGAGTGAAAGTTTCACTTCCGGTTCTGTCGGCAAGATAGGGAGGCAACTTCCTGACCTTAGCTAGTCACAAGTCAACCAAGCAAAGTCCGTTCTCTCCAGATGGGTTCTATAAAGCTTAAAATTGAGCTGTTCTAGCTTTAATTAGAGATTTCAGATGACTAACGCTTTTGCCGCTCGGTTTAGCTTTACCCTACTCATTCCTGCAACTTGGTTGGCAGTGAGCTTAACTGCTACAGCAGCAAGAGCACAGAGTCGCCTTTATAGTCCAATTACAATTCCTGAGAGTAACGAAATTGCTGATAAACTCTCAGAAAATGATATTCCTACTGGTGAGGGAGGCTTTGCCCGTGACTACCTGGTGCAGCTTGAAGAGAGTGATCAAGTCGCTATTGACTTAATTTCAGACAACTTTGACACCATCGTTACTCTTTTGGCAGGAGATGGGTCTACTGTAGCAGAAAATGATGATGGACCTGATGGCAGTACCAACTCCCTTTTGTTTGCCCGGATTACGGAGACAGGTAAGTATATTATTCGAGTGCGTTCCTTTGGAGAAACTGGCGGCGGTGAGTTTAAACTGAAAGTCACACGCCTGCGACCCGTTGAGTAAATTTGAAAATTGCCAATTGAAAATTGTTAAATGGAAAATCGTTTGTATCAAAGGAACAGGGAACAGGGTTGGCATCGCCAAGTAATAAGTAACAAATATTCTTGTTATTACTCATTACTCATTACTTAAATTGTCTCCCCATCTCCCTCATCTCCCCCTTGTCTCTAAAACATCTCCCCTGCTAACTCCAGAGGGCAGTGAAAAGACAAAGGAATAATGCTTCTGTCCACTCCACCACGGCACCGTATGTGTCGCCGGTATGTCCACCTAGTTGGTTCCCAAACCAGGCAGCAACAGAGAGGGAAATTGTACCTCCTCCCACAACTAAAGCCAATGCTATCCACCACGCATTGGGGCTAAGCATAAGTGGCACTGTAGATAAACCAAATAGCAAGAAAAGCCCTGAGAGCAGATCTTGGGGTATTTTAATTGCTTGTTTGTGAAAAGCTCCCTTGCCTGTAGGTTTTAGGTAAGGATAGAACGCGATCGCCACTACTTGTCCCCAGCGCCCCCAACCGGCTGCACCCATCAAAGCCAGCCATCGATAATTCTCTAGATCGGCAATTGCAGTGATTTTTAGCATCAGCAGTGCTACAGCAGCCATCGCTCCAAAGGCTCCTGTCACACTATCTGTCATCACTTCAAGACGCTTGTTTCTGTCAGCGACGGCTAGACCATCAGCGGTATCTATAACCCCATCTAGGTGTAGCCCCCCTGTCAGGGCAATCCAACTCACGACTAAAATAGCAGAGCGAGTCAGGATAGGCACACCTAACTTTTGCAAACTGACATCTAAAACTGCTAGCACCGTTCCAATGAGCAATCCTATCAATGGTGCCCAACGGGCAATGCGGCGAAACTCAGCAGCCCAGCTCTGTGGTACGGGTAAGCAGGTATAGAATGTCACCGCACCAATGAGCGAACGCCATAACTGATATCCCCACTGTGCCAATCTAGGGAATGTATTGGGCTTCATGAAAAACTGTCAAGAATTGAGTAGATTGCAGTGGGAGCAATGGATAAATCTTGGGATACTATTGTGTAGTGGAATACTACTGTCTCCTGGCTTACTATAGACTTATTAAGCCAGCTGTGTGAGAAGGTTTCAGTTAGTAAAATAACTGTATTACAACCGTATTAAAATCACACCTACTTACCTTGAGTCTTTTCTCAATACTTGATTTTTCCCAGTTGCGTGCTTCATCTTTAAAGTTGAGCTTAGTAGAAACGAAAATTCAAGTATTAGATTTTTTAGGTAGGGTCTGAAAAAAGTTAAACTAAACGATTAACCCGGTGAAATTAACCTGATTTGCATCATTATTTAATTATGAGTCATCACCAACCTCCGCCCCATCTGCCTGCTCCCTGTATTATCGATACTGGCATAATCGTTAACAAGCAAGATATGGGACGCCTGCTCAATAGTCTAGGTCGTGTTCGCTATATCCACACTCTCGATGGCAAAATACAAAGTCAGGCTGAAGGGTGTGTAGTAGAAGTATTTTCAGACCTTCAGCGTTCTACCATCGTTGCCAACCGGGCACTTCATCTTAACGTCCAAAGTTTTGATTATTTGCAGCTCGGTCAGTCTCCGGAGCAAGAGGCTTACTTTGATCTAGTTCAAGACAATCGTCAATTACGCTTGATTCCTCTCTCCAATCCTTTACAGGAACACTATACACATCAGCTAAATGCCGATGCTCTAGAAGCAATGGTTACCCAAGTTCTAAGTGCTAAGTGGGATGTACAAATTGACGATGATGGAGAATGTGATCTTTAAGCTTTGAAGCTAGAAATTTAAATGGTGAACTATTAGTAACATGAGCTTCCAGCCTGAGGCAACGAGGCATCAAGTTTAAAAAGGCGAATTGGAGCAAAAGATAATTAAATTTTCTTTTAAATCTCAGGCTTTCTGTAGCTCGACAAAAGCGCGCGCGGGAATTTTTTCTACGCCTCATGGTGTAGTAGAAACGCCAAGGTTCATGCCCGTAGGAACTACAGCAACGGTCAAAACCTTAACGCCAGCACAGCTTGAGACGGCAGGAGCACAAATGGTGCTGGCTAATACCTATCATCTCCATATACAACCAGGAGAAAGAATTGTTGAGCAAGCAGGTGGTTTACACCGCTTCATGAGTTGGAATGGACCAATTCTTACCGACTCAGGTGGTTTTCAAGTGTTTAGCTTGTCTGATTTGCGTCAAATTACCGAAGAAGGCGTGACTTTTCGTTCACCCCGTGATGGTCGGTTGATCGAGCTAACCCCAGAAAGAGCAGTCGAGATCCAAAATGCTCTAGGAGCAGATGTGATTATGGCTTTTGATGAGTGTCCACCTTACCCGGCTCAACGACAAGATGTTGAGAAAGCAGTAGAACGTACCTACAATTGGCTCAAGCGCTGCATTAATGCCCATGCCCGTCGAGAGGAACAGGCGCTGTTTGGTATTGTTCAAGGTGGTACTTACCTGGACTTGCGTCGTTCTGCTGCGGAGGAGTTGGTTTCGCTAGATTTACCAGGATATGCCATTGGTGGTGTTAGTGTCGGCGAACCACCCGAACTCATTCATCAAATTGTTGAAGCAACAGCCCCTTTTTTACCAGTAAATAAGCCACGCTATCTGATGGGGATTGGTACTTACCGCGAAATGGTTTTAGCCGTAGCGGCGGGAATAGATTTATTTGATTGTGTGATTCCTACCCGTTTGGGTCGTCATGGTTCAGCGTTAGTACAAGGAGAACGCTGGAATTTGAAAAATGCCCAGTTTCGGGAAGATTTCACATCCCTTGACCAAAGTTGTCCTTGCTATTGCTGCCAAAACTTCAGCCGTGCCTACCTTAACCATTTGGTGCGATCGCACGAAGTTCTTGGCTACATTTTAATTTCTTTACACAACGTCACTGAGTTAATTCGCTTCACCCAAAAAATGCGCAGAGCAATTCTTAGTGATTGCTTCACTCAAGAATTTGCCAAGTGGCTAGAGAATCCTCTCGTTGCTCCACAGGAAACGGGTTCATGTTAAAATTCATGTCAATTATTAAAGTTGTGTTGGAAGAGGAAAACATAAAATATGGAAGCTGCAATGCTGTTAGCTAAACTGCCGGAAGCTTACTCTATCTTTGATCCACTAGTGGATGTTCTCCCAGTCATCCCAGTTTTCTTCCTGCTGTTAGCCTTCGTCTGGCAAGCTGCTGTGGGTTTCCGCTAAATCCTCAATTTGTAATCAGGATTTATCAGGGCACCCCGCACTGGTGCCCTAACTAGCTATAGTCTGTTTGTAGAATTACGTATAACTGGTAACAGAAAGTAAAATTTCCAGTTATTCTCTTCCTGCCATTGCCTTTTGGAAAGCTGGTCGTTCTGAAAGGCGTTTGATGTAGTCTGAAACGGATGAGTACTCACTGAGGTCAAGCTTTAGCATCATTGGTATATAAGCCAAGATTGAACCAACAGCTACGTCTGCTACAGAAAACTCATCGCCCAACAAAAAGGCTTGCTTCTCAAAAATTTTATTAAGCGGTTCCATCAGCCTTGGCGTTTCCCGTTCACGACTCGCCTCGACAAAAATCCCTGGTCCGAGGGTAGCATTGGCAAATAAAATCCACTGGTTGATTTCCGCTTGTTTTTCCGGAGATTCAGGAAGCTTGCCCTGCTTAGCCGCAAGATAAAACAGAATTGCCCCCGACTCCCAAAGCTTAAAGTCTCCATCTACAATGGCAGGGACTTTACCCATAGGATTAATTTTCAGGAATTCAGGCTCTCTGTGTTGACCTTCCTGCATATCTAGCAGTACGAATTCGTAGGGAATCCCTAGTTCTTCTAGATACCACTTAACAATTGATGCCCTAGAGCGAGCACCACCATAAAGTTTAAGCATGACTACAGTTGCGTTAAAGAACCTTGTGAGTATATTCGTGCTGTTTGATATCGTCTTCTTGGCGAACCACCCGCGTTTGATTTAGTACCCGCTTGCGTTCTATCGAATAGTTAAAGTCACTGCGGTTTGTACCTGGGGGAATATGGGATTGTGCCTCTTGACGAGATTGGTAAGTACGAGCTGCAGCGAGTGCTCTCTCGGTGAAATCATCACAGAACTGAGCCTCTTGAGGAAACTCAGTTGGTTTTTGAACAGATTGGTCAACGAACAGGTGACCAAGAGTCGTTCCGCAGGCCAAAGAATAAGAAGTAGGGATTCCTTTAAGAATTGCTTCTAGAGCTGCCGAGGGGATTGGCTCGATTACCGTGACTTGGTGGACTTCGCCTTCTTCTTTAATAAAACAGGTGGCTATACCAATGACCAAATAGTTCTCGGTGGAGAGATCGGGGGCATTAGCTAAGGCTGCTACAGTGGTCATAAAAATACTTTAGTTAACAATTCAAAACTCAAGGCAGCTCAAGCGCTCCACTTGCATTTTACCAATATCCAACCAACACAAGAGAAAAAGTTAACCCGATTTAAGATTCACCAAGTATTTTTTGTAGAGGGTAACCCTCATTAGCCTGATCTTGCTCATCAAGTTCCGTCTTGCCTCAGGTGGATGACCCTGGTGGAGATGAAGTAGTAAAAATAGATAAGTAAGAGCGACTCTTGGAGATGAGGCTATCATTGTGGGTGCTAGAGTTCTAAGGAGCAAGTTTCTGGAACAGGGAGCGATGCTGAGACAAGGAAAACGTTTACATATCAAATTTTTCTTGCCTGCTTTGCCTTTCCTCCCCATCGTCGTGACTATCTAGAAGGTATGTCATCTTTCAAGATTAATCTGCCTTAACCCAATTGGCCAAAGTGGAGATCTGAGATGATATCTCTGTGCCAATTTCTGAGGTATCACACAGGGTTGATACTTGCGAGAAAGCAGAAGGGTGTTGACTGAGATAAAAGGAAATGTTTCAGGAAATGGGTACATCTCAGTTGTAGTCTTCTTAAGACGAGTCCAGACTAGTTGAAAATTTGGGTTGTAGTCTTTACCGGGTGTTTTGGGGTGATAAAGACGAATTAGCAAGTGACACACCAAGACCAATCAGTGGGGTGCTGCTAGCCGTAGTGTTGATTACAGATAGGTCACAGGAAATTTTGAGGAAGATATGAACGTTAAGACTTTTGTCAATATCAACCGGCAAGAGCAAGCTAGAAAATGGTTGCCGATGCCTCGCCGCTTCCCTAGACATACGGCAACCATCAGGCTAGTACCGAGGAAAGAGCTAACACTTTCAGATCGGAGCTTACGAACTCTTGCCCACCGCAAGGCTAAAGAGGAAGATTACCTAGGTGCAATTTCCCTTTTTACTCAGCTAATTGGCCGTGACCCTAACAACGCTGTTGACTACAACAACCGAGGTTTGATGCACTTTCGTAGTGGTCAGCGAGAAAAGGCATTGATAGATTATAACAAGGCGTTACAGATTAACCCTCAACTCGATAGTGTTTACAATAATCGTGCCAATTACTATGCCTCAGCTGGAGAGCTAGCAAAAGCGCTCAACGACTACGAAGAAGCCCTTGATCTCAATCCAGCTAATAGTCGAACTTGGATTAATCAAGCAATCACTTTCCGTGAGTTAGGACTACACGAGCTAGCCTTAGAAAACCTTGACCTGGCTTTAATGCTTGGATATCTAGAGGATCACATCCATGCCGAACGGGGACGCACTTATCACTTGCGCGGTGACTGGAACTGTGCAATTTCTGACTATCAAAAAGCTCTTAAAAAGCTCTCGCACTCTGGTTCTTCCGGTCGCCTGCGCCGAAAAGTTGAAACGTGGATGAGTCAGTTGCTAGAACCCCTAAGTGCTTGAACTTACTTCAGCTTTCTTCATTCTGCTCTAGACCAAATTTCCCAGGGATGAGGTCAGATTTAGATCTAAGTCCTAAAACGAGAGGGACAGGGGGGAAGTTTTTACAGAAGCTTTCCAATAAGTCTCTCCCCCTCCCCCAGCAGACAGGTCGTTAATAACTAATTTGACTGCTAGTCATCAATTGTAGATTCCCCGTCTTGCAAAACTACCTGACGTTGATCTGGATCGACCATAAAGCTATTGCGCTGCATATTCTTCTCTGTTTGCGCAGGGTCAAAGTTATTTGCTAGGTCTTTGCTTAACTTGTTAACTCTGATCTCAGTTCGCTTAACTTCCTGTTTAATTTCTCGCAACTTTGCTTGCTGTGATAGGTGATAGGGTAACAGTTGCGTTAGTCCACTAATTGCAGCAGTAGAAACTAACACATTGACAATCAACTTAATCATTGTCTCACTGGCAACTGCCCCGTAAGAATGATGACGACGCTGATGGCGCGGTGTCCGATTAACAATCCGGCGAGGTTCTGCAGATTGCCTACTTGTTGGTCTGGAGGGGTCGATTGCGTTCATGATGTCAGAATACCTTGCTGTTAGCCAGCGCCGAGAGTTTTGCTATGGCGTTTAGGACGTCAACCTTTGAGGTGATATTAAGCCTAAGTTCATCACTTATTTGGTGATTTTGTCGCTGATTGACCATCACTGATTCCTTACTGCTGAAGGCTCTGTAAGTCATACACTATAAACAATCAGCGAAGGGAATGGTTATTCAACTAAACTTTAACTTTATCTAGCTTCTTGATCTTTGACAGAAATTCAGAAAAATAAAGAGCTACTCAAAGGTAGTGGCAAGCCGATGTTATCAGATAACTTACGGGGTGTACCTGTAATTATCCGGAAAACTTCAACACTAAACTAGCAGAAAGAGGTAGTTACCAAAGCTGATTGCCCTGTTCTGATACATCAATGGGCTTGAATAAGTATTGCTTTGTGGGATGCTCCCATCTCTCCCCTCAATTAGAAAGAGATGAGAACCCGCTTCTTTCAGTCAAAAGCAAAGATGAGACTCTACTTGTAAAGCTCCGTGGCCAGCCTGAAAGCCAAGACTCCCGGAATCAAAGCCACAAATAAAGCCACTAACACCTGAGTATCTGATAGAGCCATTTTTAATATCTCCTTATTTCAGAGGTAACCACTCATTAATTTGCTTTAATTTGACCCTTGGCGAAATATTTTGTAATAAGATGCAACATAAACTAGGTCAATATTCAATGTTGACTCCCTTGTTGCTGTCCCGTTCATCTACTTCATGATTTTCTGAAGATATGTTAAGATAAACTTAATCTATAAGGATTAACAGCGCGTTCAGCATGTGCTGTAGCTAAGTAATGAAAATTTGGATTTTAAATTATATTTAATGTTAGACCAAGTTCTGAAATCTCCTTGGGATATAGGGATAGAGGTTCCACTGCTTCTGTTGGTGCTAGTAGCCCTTGAAGCGGTGCTATCAGCAGATAATGCAATTGCACTGGCAGCGATCGCACGGGGTCTAGAGGAGGGAAAACTTCAGCAACAAGCACTAAACTTTGGCTTATTAGCAGCCTATTTTCTCAGAATCAGTTTGATACTAACGGCTACCTGGATAGTACAATTCTGGCAGTTTGAGTTACTTGGAGCAGCATATCTGCTCTGGTTAGTGTATGAGTACTTTACCTCGTCCGAAGATGAAGAAAATCACCATCACGGACCAAGATTTACATCCCTATGGCAGGCGATTCCCATCATAGCTGTCACGGATTTAGCCTTCTCCTTGGATAGTGTCACAACAGCGATCGCTATTTCAGAAAAAACCTGGCTTGTTCTTGCTGGTGGCACAATTGGCGTAATCACCCTCCGGTTTATGGCTGGGTTATTTATACGTTGGCTGAAGGAGTATGTCCATCTTGAGGATGCTGGCTACATCACAGTTGGTTTTGTCGGACTACGTCTTTTAGTTAGAGCAATTAACCCCGAATGGGTGCCACCGGAAGTACTAATGATTGCTGCCATTGCCTTAGTATTTACTTGGGGCTTTTCTAAACGTACCGATAGCGACTCACTCGCCGAAAGTGAATTTGACTCACTACCCCAAGGTGAATTTAACGAGTAGCAAGCAAATATTGTCGTGCCGAACTGACAGATGTAGAGCAAGATAAAAAGGTGAAAGGTCAAGGCACTTTTCCGTGACATCCTCCCGACGCTGAATCAAAGATTACATCGCGGGCTTCCAACATCGCTGTTAGACGTTGCTGCCCTACGCCACTTGTCTAGACAAAAAGCCCCCGACAGCCCGACTTGACAGCCAATTTCTTTCCCCCAGAGTCCCTGGGTACTAAGCACTTCATAGCCTCGGTTGCATATTTCTTGCGCCGAGGCTATGTCTCTATCTACCTCATACTTGCATTCTGGGCAGCTATGCAATCTATCAGAAAGCTTTTTCCTTACTTCGATACGGCAGTTTGGAGAAGTTTGAGAAGTACCTTTGTGGTCTACTTCGGCGACATAGACACCTCGCTGTTTACTAACGTAAAACAAGATGTTTCTGAACTGACCAAATGCTGCATCAACGGTATGCTTGCCCAAGAAACCCTTTGCCATTGTTCGGAAATCAATATCTTCCAAGAAGATAGTTCCTGCCATATCGCCAAGTTTATGGGCTAGCTTGAACTGATAGTCTTTTCGTTTGAAAGCAATATGATTATGCTGCTTTTCTACTTTGATTCTGGCTTTCTTGTAGTTAGCGGAACGTTTTTTCTTCTTCGACAATCTGCGTTGTAGCACTTTCAGCCGACGATGCTCTGTCTTGAAAAATTTGCGCCCCGGTTCTGTGAAGCCGTCGCTGGTTGCTAGGTAACTGTTCAATCCGACATCTATTCCCAAAAAATGACCATGAGGCTTTGGTTCTGGTATGGAAATATCAGATTGAATAGCAATGAGAGCAAACCATCCCATTGCTTTTTTGATTATCCTGACCTGTTTGACAGTAAAGCCATCAGGGATTGGACGATGTAGATTGACTTGGACTTTTCCTAGTTTCGGTAACTTGACTTGCCACCCAGTTACCGGGTTAGTACGAAACTGAGGAAACAATATGGACTTGAATTGTCCATACTTTTTGAACCTAGGAAACCCATAACCACGCTTCTGGAAAAAGTCCCAAGCATCGTGCAATCTTCTGATGGTTGTTTGTAATACCTGAGACGGTATTGCTGCAAGTCTTGGAAACTCCTTTTTAGCTTTGGGAAGGTTATTTTGTTGTTGCTGATACCCAGGAAATGGATAATCAGCACTCATTATGTACTCCGACTCCAAGCTACACCTATCTATTGGACACTTCCTAGAAGCAATCCAGTCTTTTAGCTCCCTGAGTGCATAGTTGTAAGCGACTCGACAAGTTCCAAGCCACTCGTTGAGCAATTCGACCTGTTTCTGGTCAGGATAAATGCGATAGGTGTAGTTCAGATTCAGCATACAAGCAATTTTACCAGAAAAGCAGGTTGCAGTAACTGCCATTTTTACCGGGCTTGACCGGATAAAAATGGCTTGGGGATACATGGACATCCCCAAACCCCCACCATCAGTTAATCTTGACCTTTCACCTTAACTCTTATTCGTAAAGCCAAGTAGTTAAGGCGGGTTGCCAGTTAACTAGTTCCTCTTCCTTAAACCAGAGGCTAATTTCGCTCTGCGCTGTCTCAGGAGCATCTGAGCCGTGAATCAGGTTGCGACCAACAGTCACACCGTAATCACCGCGAATTGTTCCTGGTTCAGCTGTGAGGGGGTTAGTTGCACCAATAATTTTTCTAGCTGAAGCAATTACGCCTTCTCCTTCCCAGACCATTGCTACAACTGGGCCAGAGGTGATGAACTCGATTAAGCCTGCAAAGAAAGGTCTTTCTTTGTGAACATCGTAATGCTGTTGTGCCAACTCCTGGCTGACGCTCATCATCTTTAACCCAACCAGGGTAAAGCCTTTTGCTTCAAAACGCCCGATGATTTCACTAACTAGGTTGCGTTGCACGCCATCTGGCTTGATCATGAGAAACGTCCGTTCCAAGTTTATCTCCTCAAATTTTTTAACGGTTTACCAAACACAGATTAGACCAGAAAGTTGCCTTATGCCCAATACTTAATAATTGGCTGTCTGAAGAATCAAGTAGAAAGGCTGTTTTACTTTGATTTTTTCTCCAGTGCTAACTGAAGTAATTGGTCAACTAACTCTGGAAAGGAAATACCCGTTGCTCCCCATAATTGAGGGTACATACTAGTAGCTGTAAAACCCGGTAAAGTATTAATCTCGTTAATAAATATTTCTTTGGTTGTTTCTACATAGAAAAAGTCAACCCTTCCTAAACCAGCAGCATCAACAGCAGTAAATGCTTTAACTGCCATTTCCTGGATTTGCTGGGCAATATGATTTGGTAAAGGTGCAGGGATTAACAAATCCGCTCGACCCTCTGTATATTTAGTTTCGTAATCATAGAAATCACTATCGTAAGTAATCTCCCCAACTACAGAAGCTTTGGGGTTGTCATTTCCCAGAACTGCACATTCTACTTCCCGCGCCACTACACCTGCTTCGATAACTATTCTTCGGTCGTAATTAGCAGCACTATCTAAAGCCGACTCTAGTTCTTGGCGCGATCGCACCTTGGCAATACCTACCGATGAACCCAGATTAGCTGGTTTGACAAAGTAGGGATAGTTAAGAGTTTCCTCAATTTGGTCGCAAAGTTTGGGAAAGACGCAGGGGTTAGACCAAACCTGAGAGCGAAGAACTTCCATGTATTTTACCTGGGGCAATCCCACTTGGGCAAAAACCTTCTTCGTTGCTAGTTTATCCATGCTTAGGGACGAACCCAAAACTCCGCTGCCCACAAAGGGAGCTTGCATTAAAGTAAGTAAGCCTTGAATTGTGCCATCCTCCCCATTAGGGCCATGGACAATGGGAAACCAAACATCTACCTCTGTTACTTGGCTAGGAAAATGCCAGAGATTACCATCATTGTTAGCTAGGGGACTGCCAGAAGTAAGTACCTGTTCGGCAACTTTCCCTGCTTGCCAGATACCATTTTTTGTGATGTAAACCGGTAACAGTTCATACTTGGCAGTATTTTGGTCTGCACTCAAAGCTTTAGCGATCGCTCGTGCTGAACTGATGGAAACTTCGTGTTCTCCAGAACGACCACCGAATAGTAAGCCTACACGTAATTTACTCATTACCAATATCCCTGGCACTCCTCCCTGAATTAGGATAGGTTATCATAACCTGCCAAGATTATTAGACTCGTGAGTGAGTTTAAGCTTAAAGCTCCTTTTGTCTTGCAAGAGTCCTAAACCTATGGTCTAGTTATTATCAACCAGGTTATGGATATAACTAATGTCAAGCTCAGCAATTTTCTCCCAAGTAAAGCGTTTCTTGAATATCTGAGAAGAATCTGCTGCGAGATTGAATATTCAATCCCTTTCTTCTCAGTTAATCTGGCGACTGTAGTAATTTTTAGCGGCTCACTTGGTTGGAGATTGCATTCTTGAAATGTGAACTTTGAAGTGTCAACCCCCATCAACATCCTGACAATTTTATTAGCAGGACAACCTAATTGCAAAGTCTGTTTTTCTATAAAAGACGAAACAACTGTATAAAAGTCTCCTTCTTTAAAAAGAGTTTTATATACATTCTTGCCCTGTGAACTGGTATATTTTGTGACATCATTACCGTGAAAACTAGTAATCACTTTGGCTTAAGTATTGCTAACATCTCTTAAGTAAATACCTCTCAAGCCACTCCAGCCAAAATGACAATGAATTATGTTATAAGGTTGCTGATTTTTGAGCAGAATAAAGCTCATTGCACCTGGCGGTTAAAACCGCAGCTACACACACAAAACCCGCGCAGGCGGGTTTGAAACCCTTGATTCTTGGTTAGTCCGCGGAAGCAGACTTCTCTCCGAGAAGCCGCTATCGCGTCTAGGTTCGTATAGCCCCCCAATTCCATTCTGAGGGCAAGGTGCAAATCCCTTGCCCACCCTACTAACATGACTCATCTTCCCCATGACCAAACTCCCATCCGGAGTCTTGCTATCTTGGACTGAAGAAATTGGGGAAGGGAAAAAGAATGTATTTTACACGCGATTAAAACCAAGCCAGGAGTTAAACGCTTTGCGGCTAATCCCCTGTTATTAACAATTTTGGCGTTAATTCATCGCAATGGTACTCAAATGCCTCAGCCGCGGGTGGAATTGTATGCCCTGGCAACTAAAACTTTAATTGAAGAATTGGCAGTTCGGACGTAATGTTGCTTATGGGGCAAGGAAGCGGCAATTGGTGCTGGTAGAGGAAGAAGTGACGGCACTACTTGCTCCCTTAGCGTTTCGGATGCATGAAGAGAAGCCCTCTGGACAGGTGACTCAGGCAGAGGTGGAGGAGTGGTTAACCCCGAAAATGGCAGAGTTACAGGGTGTGGATGAACCGGAAGCACTGGAGTTGGTACGGCAGTTTTTGCGGAAGGTGCGGGAAACGACGGGGTTATTTGTAGAACGTGTCCCAGATGTTTATGGGTTTATGCATCTGACTTTTGAGGAGTATTTTGCTGCTCGCTATATTGCCGATAACGAGATTGAAGACATTATCAAAATTATCAGTCCTTACCGCAATCAGCCACGGTGGAATGAGCCGATTTTGTTGGCGTTGGGCTATTTGAGTTCAGACCAGAGGCGGGTTAATCGCCTGGTGGAGAAGTTATTTAGTAATTTAGCAGACTATCAGCCGCTGATTGTAGATAAAGAAATTCGGCTCAAAAATGCTACGGCAGATAATCCGGTGTTGGTGTGGTATTCCCAACCGGGGGGTGAGATGCAAGAGTCAGATTCCTTCTGGCGAGATTTGCTTTTTGTGGGGCAGGTGTTGGCAGAGGTGAAAGTCACACCCAAGTTCTGTCGGCAACAGGTGGAGAAGTTGGTGCTGACTTATTTGGGGTTGGAAAAGTATTACAGCGATGAGTCAACGCAGCAATTGTTGAGGTTACTGCAGGGGATTGAGGTATTTAACCATCAGGTTTTGGAACGGTTGCAACAGGCGGCGGAAGATGAGTGCTTGTCAGAAGAACAACGCAGTGAGGCATTGGTGGCAATGCTTTATGTAGCTTGTGGCGAGGCGGGAGAGACATTAACCGATTGCGTAATTGCAATCATGCAACAGTTAACACCATCGTTGTTTGACAAAATTCGTGATTTGGTTGAAGAATTGGGGGCGGAAATGACACCTGCCTTAGAGCGATCGCTAGAGTATACCAGTCTGGATGTTAATCTCCGACAAGCATTAGAGTTTATGACGGGGTTATCTTACTTACGCTCTGAAAATTATGATAGTGCTATTACCCGTTTGGAACAGCTAATTGATCAGTGTGATTGTTATCTAGATGGCTTTATCCGTTGGGCAATTGCTATTGCTTATGAGAAAAAGGATGACTATGAGCAAGGGCTGCAATACTATCAGCAATGTTCGGAAAAGCTGAAATCATTTATCTTATGGCGGTATTGGGGTGTGTGTCATCGTTCACATCATCAATATGAGCAGTCTTTAGAGTGTTTTCAGCAGGCTTTAGCGATTACCAGACAATCAAACAACCGTAAGGCGGAAGCCGACATTCTCTCGAATATTGGAATAAGTTATCAGGACTGGGAAAAGTATGAAGAAGCGATCGCTCATTACCAACAAAGCCGCCAACTCTACGCAACCCTAGACCTACAGCAGAAAGTCGCCAATCAACTATACTGGCTTGCTGCTTGCTATCGAGACTCAAAAGACTACACCACTGGCTTTACCTACCTCACCGAACTAGGACAAACAGTAGACAAAGCCGACGAAGCCCTAGACATCGCTCGCGCTTACCTAGAAATCAACCCCTTAAAGAACCTCAATCAAGCCGAAACCTTAGCTCAACAATCCCTGCAAACCTGCCAAGAATTCAACCGCCGTAAACTGGAAGCCTCCGCCTACAAACTGTTGGGAGAGATTTACTTAGCTAGGCATCAAGATGACGCGGGGACGCGGGGACGCGGGGACGCGGAGAGGGATGCCCAAGTTCCCTGTCTCTTCAGTCAAGAATCTGATGCCAAAGCAACTGCCTCCGAGTTCTTGAATAACAGCCTGCAACTATACCAAGAGCTAGATTTAGCAGAAAAGGTCGCCGAGGTTGAGCAATTGATATTAGACTTATTGCCAGATTAGACTTTACCGCACCCTTTTTGTCTTGGGAAACTTTCTAGTGAGTATCCAGGACTCTCTAGAGAGTGAAAAAGACTCTTTAATGAGTATCCAAGACTCTCTAGAGAATAAAAAAGACTCTCTAATGAGTATCCAAGACTCTCTAGAGAGTAAGCATGATAAGCTGTCACACATTTAAGTTACTGGTTGAGGCAGACGCGGGGACGCGGAGAGGGTTTGACGGTTTTTCCAAAACCTGCCAAATATGCAAGTTAAATGTGGATTAGCTTAGTGAATGGGAAATACCACTTTCATGCATGGCTGTGAAATTTTTTCGTGGGGACTGCCTTGTAAGTGGGGAGTCGGGAGTCGGGAGTCGGGAGTCGTAAATGGGAAGTACCACTTTCATGCATGGCTGTAAAATTTTTTCATGGGGACTACCTTCTGCCTTCTGCCTTCTGCCCTCTGCCCTCTGCCCTCTGCCTTCTGCCTTCTACAAAAAGTCTAAGCCAACAATAGAGTGTAACTAAAAATTAAGAATGTTTGCAGTTTACATCAACTGCCAAGGCGGCAAAAAACTCTGTATTGCCAACAGTAAAAACATTTGAGCGATTTGTCCCCCCCAAACAGAGCTTGCTTAACTTGTTAGTGTCTGCCTCCACTTCTGAGAAAATCAGAGGCAATCAGATAACTTTAATGAGAGTTCTAGCTGAGAAAGACTAAACAGAAGCAAGCTGTATAAAGGGAGAAGAGTGAATGAAACTGGCTTATTGGATGTACGCAGGCCCGGCACACATTGGCACCCTCCGCATTGCCAGTTCCTTTAAAAACGTCCATGCCATCATGCATGCCCCTCTCGGTGATGACTATTTCAATGTCATGCGTTCCATGTTAGAACGAGAGCGGGACTATACCCCTGTGACTACCAGTGTCGTGGATAGAAACGTGCTGGCGCGGGGTTCTCAAGAAAAAGTAGTAGATAATATTGTCCGTAAGGATCACGAGGAAAGCCCTGATCTAATTGTTTTAACTCCTACCTGCACCTCCAGCATCTTGCAAGAAGACCTGGGTAACTTTGTCGAGAGAGCCCAGCTAGATGCTAAAGGCGACGTGATGTTAGCAGACGTGAACCACTACAGGTATAACGAACTGCAAGCAGCAGAACGCACCCTAAACCAAATTGTCCAGTTCTATCTAGAAAAAGCGCGTAAGAAGGGTGAACTTCCAGAGGGCAAAACCGAAAAACCTTCAGTTAATATCATCGGTGTTTCTACCCTCGGCTTCCATAATCAGCACGACTGCACCGAACTCAAACGGTTGATGGCTGATTTAGGTATAGAGATTAACGAGATTATTCCCGAAAAAGCCTCTGTCCAAAACCTCAAGAATTTGCCTCGTGCCTGGTTTAACCTAGCGCCGTATCGTGAAATTGGCTTAGAGTCAGCACGTTACTTGCAAAAAGAATTCGGTATGCCCTATGTAGATATTACCCCGATGGGCGTAGTGGAAACAGCTCGTTGCATCGGCAAGATTCAACAAATAATCAATGAGCAAGGCGCTGAGGTTGATTACGAAGAATACATCAACAACCAAACCCTCCACGTTTCCCAAGCTGCTTGGTTTTCCCGTTCCATCGATTGTCAAAACTTAACGGGTAAAAAAGCGGTGGTGTTTGGTGATAATACCCACGCTGCGGCTATTACTAAGGTTCTAGCGCGGGAAATGGGTATTCATGTTGTCTTAGCTGGTACTTACTGCAAGTATGATGCCGACTGGTTTAAAGAACAGGTAAGTGAGTACTGCGACGAAGTTCTCATTAGTGAGGATAATGGTGAGATTGGGGATGCGATCGCACGCATTGAACCTTCTGCTATCTTCGGCACCCAAATGGAGAGGCATGTGGGTAAGCGCTTAAGTATTCCCTGCGGCGTAATTGCAGCACCTATTCATATCCAAGACTTCCCCATCGGTTATAAACCTTTCATGGGTTACGAAGGTACTAATCAGATTACAGATTTGGTCTACAATTCCTTTACCCTGGGTATGGAAGACCACTTATTAGAAATCTTTGGCGGTCATGATACCAAAGAAGCAATTCACAAGGGTATTTCTGCTGACTCTGACCTGAACTGGGATAAGGAAGCGCGAGGTGAATTAAACAAAGTACCTGGTTTTGTGCGGGGTAAAGTAAAGCGCAATACTGAGAAGTTTGCCCGTGAAAGAAACCTCTCAGAAATTACTCTTGAGGTGATGTACGCGGCCAAGGAATCTGTAGGGGCGTGAGGTGATGGAGTGATGGGGTGAGTTAGCCCACCCCACCCAAAATAGACTTTTATAGCAGTCGCCACAATTATTAGGACATTTCTCTATTGCCTGTAACAATAGTCTCTGTTGCCTTTCAAGCAAGATACAATATCCTAATCGATATGTCCGTTGCTATAAAAGTCTGACTCGTTACAATAGAGGTCAATCTTAGCGCTTCTCTCAAGTTTTTTATGACTTCAGTCATTACTAGACCTTCAGCTTTACTAGGTAACATCCGAGTTGAAAAAGTAGATAACTTCAACTTGTTCAAATTCAATTTGGAACTCCAAGCGCGGATGGAAGAACTCCTGGAACGCAAAAAAGCCGATGCGCTGACTCCAGAAGAAGCACTTGAACTAGAGGCAATTGGAGAACTAGACCGAATTTTTACCTACATCAATGCCATGCTGGTTGCTGGGGTATGACAATTGATGAGACTACCCGCCAGTTTGTGAGGAAACGAGCAAATTACCGATGCGAATACTGTCACTCTCGAGAAAAGATTTGTACAACGCGATTCACGCTCGATCATGTGATACCCAAATCTCTAGGAGGGTCTGATGAAGTTGATAATCTAGCTCTAGCTTGCCGTCGCTGCAACGAGCGTCGTTACAATTTTCTGGCAGGTTTTGACCCAGAAACTCAGGCAATTGTCCCTCTATTCAATCCACGTCAGCAAAATTGGTCAGCTCATTTCATGTGGTCAGCTGATAGTCGTATTATTATCGGCACAACTGCCGTTGGTCGAGCAACCTGCAAGCGACTCGATCTTAACGATGAACGCTACCAAGAAGAGGATTCCATTCGGGGAGCAAGAGGGTTGTGGGTAAGAGTAGGCTTGCATCCCCCTGATCACGATCCTCGTCAAGAGTTTGAGGAATAAGATGTCTCAATCAAGGCTGCGCGATCGCAACTAACCACGACGGGCGCAACGAAAACCTGCTAAAATCTGCCGAACGCTAGGATAATACCAATTACGAAAACTAGAACGCATTGCCCAAGGACGAGTTGCCCAACTGCCACCTTTAAGAACTCGGTGTTGCCCATCAAAATAGGCTTGAGAATAACCTGGGTAAGGATAACTAACAAACCCCTGGTAACTATCAAACAAACTAGCCGTCCACTCCCAAACATTACCCAATAAATCGTAGCAACCCTCAGTGCTTTTCCCTGCTGGGTAAGCATTAACAGGTGTTGTCTGCCCTACAGTATTATCATTATTACAGTAGAGACTATCAGGGGCTTGCTCTCCCCAGGGATAAGTACGACGGTGAGCAAGTTGGGCATTCCAACCGGCCGCTTTTTCCCATTCCGCCTCCGTTGGTAGTCGCTTCCCTACAAACTTGGCATAGGCTTCAGCTTCGTACCAACTCACACCACAAACAGGATGATTATTCCAACTTGTAGACTCTGACCAGTATAGAGGTACAGCAACTGGATTTTCTTGAAGCCATTGCCAGCCAGAAATTGACCACCATTGAGCATTTTGGTAGCCACCAGCCTCGATAAATTGCCGATACTGGCCACAGGTGACAGGATAACGGTCAAGCCAGTAGCTATCTAAATATAAACGGTGTGGCGATCGCTCATTATCCATTGCTTCAATTGAACCATTCCCCATTTCAAATTCACCAGCAGAGATTTTAACCATCTCTGTTTGCAGAAACGGTTCAACTTGATGATTTTTACTACTATCCTTTAACCACTTTTCTTGATACTTTTCCTGTCGTTGCCAACGCTGTAACTGTAAAACAAAAGCAATAGTTTCGCAGTGCTGACTCTCGTGTTGAATTAGCCAACGCCACAGCCTTTCTTGTTTATCTAAAGGGGCAGTTTCTAAGTAGGTTAGCACTTGATTTCTAACCGTATCGAGATAATAGCAAACTTCTTCTATTGTCGGTAAATTCTGGCGCTCTGCTTTGGGTAAACCATCGGCAGCAAATAGGCGGTGATATTCAGAAAACATTGCTGCTTCGCCAGCGCAGTACTCTAGTATCCAGTAGGCTTCGGTAAAGGCAATATGACCCAAGTGCCAACCCACGGGAGAAAATTCTGTATGGGCTTGCCGACAAAAAGTAGTCTCATCAATTCCTTCTAGGAGAGCCAAAGTGCCAGTGCGGCAATGCTGCATTACATCAAGAATTGAATTTTTACAAGACTGAAGTGATGTGAGTCTCAAGATTTGTTTCTACCCTGATAATATTGGTGTTTGCTAGATTATTCTAGTTTTTAGTCGGCAAAGATTCGTATATAAAAAGTGAGAGTTTAAGAGGCATTACCCCCTGCAACCGTATCTTTATAGCTTTAATTTAATGACTTGATAGTAAACTAGGAGATAATTAACTGTGTGTAATTCACATTATCCAATACTCTGTATAATTCCACCTCACATGCTAGAAAAGGTGGTAGAAAATGGTAGTGAGCAAATCAGAATTAAAGCCCTCAGACTCCTCAAACAATCTAATCATTTTCGCACACAGCGATCGCTAATCCAAGATCGCCCTGAGCCTGTAAGAGAATTTTTGGCGACAGAGGTTGATGCTCACTCCTCGGAAAAGATTCGCCGCCTATATGATGCTCAGCATACTGAGACATTGCCGGGAGTACTAATTCGCTCGGAAAATGATCCAGCGACAGAAGACCAAGCCGCAAACAAAGCCTTTGATGCTGCTGGGGCAACTTGGGATCTTTACATGGAAGAATATGGGCGCAATTCTATCGATGATGCTGGCATGATCATTGATCAAACCGTTCATTATGGTCAAGATTTCAACAACGCCTTTTGGAATGGTGAGCAGATGGTTTATGGTGACGGGGATGGAGAACTATTCAACCGATTCACAGCAGATTTAGACGTAATTGCTCATGAATTAACCCACGGTGTAACTCAGCATGAGGCAAATCTAGTTTATTTTTATCAAAGTGGCGCTCTCAACGAGTCTTTTTCCGATGTGTTTGGTTCTTTGGTAAAACAGCGGCACCTCAATCAGGATGCCACTGAAGCTGACTGGTTAATCGGAGCTAATATCTTAATTGGAGAAGAATATGCCTTAAGGTCGATGAAAGCACCGGGTACAGCTTATCATAATCACCCGATTATCGGAAACGACCCCCAGCCAGCAACAATGGATGATTATCGTCCATTACCACCTTGGGAAGATAATGGTGGAGTTCATATTAATTCAGGAATTCCTAACCATGCTTTTTATATCGCAGCGATGGAAATTGGTGGAAAAGCTTGGCAAAAGGCAGGTTGGATTTGGTATCGAACTTTAGCTGATAAGCTGGGTAGAACCTCTAGTTTTTCACGAGCAGCCAGAGCTACAATTGAAGTGGCACGCGAGAGCTTTGGCAGAGGTTCTTTAGAAGCGCAAGCAGTCAAAAAAGCGTGGCAAGAGGTGAAAGTAATCTAACAGATTGACTAATATTTGCATAGCTTAGAAGCTAGTGCAGCGCAGCAGAAATAACTGACGCTAACGTAAATCAGCAAGCCTCTCCTTGAAAGGAGAGGAAAATCTAAAATCCAAAATCTAAAATCTAAAATTGAGCTGACTTAGACACCTATTTATGAAAATTAAACTTCGCCAGACTGGTGGCTTTGCAGGCTTAGCCAAGTCCATTGAAATTGATACAGAGAAAATTTCGCCTGATGAGGCTAAAATGCTTAAATCATTGGTTAACCAATCCTCGTTTTTTGAGCTGCCTCAACCAATGATGGCAGCAATGGCTGACCAAGAACAATACTCAATTAAAGTTGAATCAAAAGACCAATCGCGCGAACTTCATTTAAGTAAGGCTAGTACTCCTGAGCAACTTAAACCCCTCATTGATTGTATCGCTAAGCAGGCCAAGTATGAGAAGCGACAATAGAGGCTGATTCAACTTCAATAACCAAAGATTAACGGCTTGGTGCGCAGACTAGCTTTTTATCCTAGCACTAGCTCACTTCTCAACAAGCTTTATTTCGATATACGTAAGCTAATTATATATTTGGGAAGACCCTGTCATGAAATTTAATAAATGGTTCTATATAATTTCTCTCGCAGTGCTGACTATTTTGCTAAGTCAAGGGATATCCCTTTCACAACTACTTGAAAATAGCCAGTCAATTAATAAATTTACTTTTAGTTCTAAGGAACAACATGAACTTACTCTTAGAGTTAATGAGACTCAGGTAGTGACACTAGATTCTGGAAATTTTGAGATAAAACTATTAAATATAGAAGATTCTAGGTGTCCCTCTGATGTTCAATGCGTCTGGTCAGGTCAGGTAACAGCAACAGTTAGTGTAACTAGCAGCGAACAAAGTCTAGGCAATTTTGATTTAACTCTTAGACCAGGACAAGCTAATTTAGCTATTCAGGAAATTGACTGCTACTCTATAAAATTAGTTCAGGTTGTGCCCTATCCAAATACAACTCAAAATATAGACATATTAGATTACTTTACTACTTTAACAATTTATCCATCTAATCTAGAAAATTAGATAAAAAGTAAATAATTTTTTAAAGGAATTTGCAAGCAATTGAACTTTCTGCAATTACTTGATCTGATTACTATTTCTTATGTATGTAAAAGCATTTCAGCAAACAACTATTTTGTCAATCAGACTTATTTTTAACCTTGGCATCAGTAACATAAAGCTTTAGATGCAAGAGTTGATTGTTGTTCTCAGCATTAATTCCGCTTGCGATCGCGATATTGTAGCTTCTTGGGTTATGCTTTTATGGGCAACAGCGAAGCTACTAGGGTTACGAACTAGCTTTTAAGGTAGCTTCTTAGTTACACTACTTAGCTAATCACAACAGTTGTCGCTAATTTAACAAGTAAGGGGAAACCATGACCAACGCTATTATGGAAACAGACAAGGGCACAATCCGAATAGAGTTATTTGATCAAGATGCCCCCAACACTGTCAAGAACTTTGTAGAATTGATTGAAAAAGGTTTTTATGATGGACTAACCTTTCACCGGGTTATTCCTAATTTTGTGATTCAAGGTGGCTGTCCCAAAGGAAATGGTACAGGCGGTCCTGGCTACACCATCAAATGCGAAATTAACGATAATAAGCATCAAGCGGGAAGTTTATCAATGGCTCATGCGGGTCGTGATACAGGTGGCTCACAATTTTTCGTTTGCCACTCTCCCCAGGCTCATTTAGACGGAGTACACACCGTTTTTGGCAAAACTGAGAATATGGATGTAGTCAATGCGATCCGCCAGGGTGACAAAATTATCTCAGCCAAGATTGAACCGTAAACTTAACTGAATTTCAGGCTCAAGAGTGGGATTTTTCTGAAACTATTTACTTTAGTAGGACAAGATTTATAATCCTTCTCAACCGTTAATAACCTAAGTTCTACCTGTAATTTCCCTGCTAGTAAACCTGGTTTTGCTCATTAATTACTGTAGCGGGGAAAGCAGGGGAATAAAAGTTAATACATTTATTATGAAGATAGAAGTAGGCAACTCTTTTAGACATGGATTTGTTTTAACAGAACAAGAGTTGCAAAGAATACACAATCTACTAACTGAGCAAATTCAAAAAGTTAGTAAAACTACCAAAACAACCTATGAACTCAAGTTTAAAAATGGTTCAATAACAGCACTAGAGTCTCTAGATGATTTATTTATCCTAGATAACGTCGGAGCTACGGCTATTAAACGTCTTAACATGACAGTTGCCAGCAATAGCTCATCCTCGTTGTACGAAACATCATTAGAATTTAGAGATGCTGATTTTGAAGACAAAAATACATCTATAGAATACAGAATTAAGGGCAATAATCGTGCTTGGGTATCTGTTACAACTTCACAGTTAGAAGAAAGAATAAACAGAATTAAAAGGTTTTCTATTAACCAATTAATTAAAAATAAATTTTATTATATTATTTTCTCTTTGACATTTACCGTCGCAACTATGATAGTTAGTTTTTATACTATTAAAAGCCGTCAAGAAAGCTTAATTGAACCATTAGAACTAATAGAAAGTCAATGGAAAGCTGGTAATCTTAGAGATCCAATAGAAGTCATTCTTTTAATAGAGAAAGCACAAATACAAGCTGAAGCTGACCTTTTTAAAGTAGTTCCTTTCATTTATTTATTTTTGGTGCCAATTCCCCTAATTATTGCCCTTTTTATCTGGCAATACTGTTTTCCTCCTTATAATTTTTGTTGGGGTGAGTACAACGAAACATTTCAAAAAAGAAAGAGTTTAGGACACTTTCTGGTAGTTGCCATATTTTTAAGTATTTTGGCTATAGTTATAACCAATGGAATTACGCTTCTTTTAGGCGTGGGTAATTAAGATAAGTTGCCTCAAAGAAGGATAAAGAAAGTATATAAATTTTATTTAAACAGCAAAAAGACTGATTCTACTCAGAACAACGTGCCAAACCTTAAATTTAGGACTGTAAGTTGCAAAAGATGTTATTTCATTAAGCCATTAGTCTGGATAAAATTCCTCCTCAATCTCAGATAGTCTTTCCTCAATTTGGAAATGATTAAGTTCTTCCCACTCCTTCGCGATCGCCAAGATTTGTCCAATTACCAGGTGTGCTTCCCGCACGCAAGACAGATCAGCCATTCCCCAAGATCCTTCCTCAAGACAGTTATCTTCAAAAACGCCGAGATTATGATCAAACTCAATTCTGGCATCTTTAAGTAGTTGCCCTAATCTCTGGGCATTACGTTTTTTTGCTTTGGCTTGTTGACGTGTGAGTAACATATCAGTTTTACCTATCTCTACTATTATTAGACTTCAACAGTAGAAAGCCCTGATCAGGTAAATTTACTAAAATATGCAACCGTAAAGTGAGTGTTTTTTGAGGGGACTCTCAATCATTTATCTCCTCTGTGGAGAATCTGAACTACTTATTTAGTACAACTGCACTATAATTGTGTAACCATAACGGAAAAAACAGCAGCTTCAGTGATAGATATAAAATATGGCTAGCAGCAAAACTGGTATAGAGTGGACTGACAAAACCTGGAACCCCTCCACTGGCTGCGATAAAGTTAGTCCAGGCTGCATGCACTGCTATGCTGAAACCCTCACAAAGCGTTTTCCGCAAAATTTCTCTAACGGCTTTAAATTAACGCTACACAAAGAACGCTTAGAACAACCTTTACATTGGCGTACTCCTAGCCGCATCTTTGTCAACTCAATGAGCGATCTCTTTCACGAAAATGTTCCTACTTGGTTTCTCAAAGACGTTTTTAAAGTGATTCGTGCCACACCTTGGCATATTTACCAAATTTTAACCAAGAGACATGAGCGTCTACTTGAACTAGCTCCTACACTGGATTGGCCTGAGAATGTTTGGATGGGTGTATCTGTCGAAAATCAGCATTACGTTCACCGTGTTGACTTTCTACGGAAAGTACCTGCAAAAGTGCGTTTTCTTTCGTGCGAACCTCTTTTGAGTCCTTTGCAACTTGATTTAACAGGTATTCATTGGGTAATAGTAGGGGGAGAATCAGGAAATAAACATCGTCCAATGAGAACTGAGTGGGTACAAGATATTCTTAACCAATGTCAGTCAGCTAATGTACCTTTTTTCTTTAAGCAATGGGGAGGTAGAACACCAAAAGCAAGAGGACGACTCCTTGACGGAAAAGTGTGGGATGAAATGCCAAAAGCTTGGAAGCAACAACAAAAACAACAGCAAGAATTATCCAAAACAGCTAATTGTAGATCACATAAAAGTAGTCAGACTACTTCGGTGGAAAGCTGATTATAACTGTGTCTGCTAGTGTATTTTTCCTTCTTTTAGAAGGGCTTGACAAATTGCTTCTACAATAGCTAGCTCTCTTTCATCTGATCCCTTTAATTCAAGCTCTTCTCTAAGCTTATTTGCTCGTTTTTCACCGAAGAGAGAGTTCATATGCTCCTCTACAGCGAGGTTATGTAGTCCCATATTAATTCGGTTGTAGTTGAAGAAAAATATACAATCACAACCCCAACTCATGATTAATGAACCTATGAGTCGAATTGACAAACCCTTATAACCCCAAGGATCTATAAAAAAAAGCGTAGGAACTAACCTAATTTGCTTAAACCGCTGAACTAACTCTTCTCCCACCTCACTATTTAAGATAACTGGTTTGTTTTTTAAAGTACCGATATTAGGTAGAGAGTCTATTTCCTGCTGGAGCGATTGCGTGTTGTTTGAGTCTTTATCATTAAATACTGTCACTAGCATATTTTGCATATCGGCATCATTAATCGCACGCTCTAATATGAGTAAAGGAGTAGATTTAGATCCATCTTTGTAGCGACCTGGACCAGAAAATAGATCAACATAGGCAATTTCCGTATCCCTTCTCTTTGCCTGCGGTATTATCACCTTTGCCCATGCCCAAAAGTATTTAGCGACTATTTCTGCTTTGACTAAAGACTGCTCTCTCGATTCGTCGAAAAAAGAACTACCAGCCATCGTTACCCCTTTCAATAGCCATGAGTTTAACTAATTTTCGTTTGAGTCTACCATCGATATAAACTAAAAAAAATGGTCAGGATACGATTATGGCAGAAGAAAAGCGCTCTCAATGGGACATTAGTAGATTTGTAAAAACCCTGACCTACTTTGAGGTTATCCCTTTTATCAGTTGCCTACAGCGACTATTGACAGGTCAGACTAATAACAAGAAAACCAACCAGGATAGAGTGAAAAGAATGGGAATGATACTAGTAGCAGGGGCAACAGGCGGCGTAGGTAAGCGAGTTGTACGGCGTTTAGTTGAACAAAATTATTCAGTACGTACTTTAGTTAGGGATACTCAAAAAGGACGAGAAATGTTAGGTGATCAGGTAGAACTCTTTGAGGCAGATATCACTATTCCAGAAACATTAACCCCTCAATTAATGAAGGACATCTCCGCCGTTATTTGTTGTACAGGTGTCCGAGTGCAGCCTGTCGAAGGTGATACCCCTGATCGAGAAAAATATTATCAAGGCATCAAATTTTATATGCCAGAAGTAGTAGATAGTCCTGAAATTGTAGATTATCAGGGCATTAAAAACTTGGTGCAGGTAGCAGCTAAGTACCTAGACAAAGCAGACGAAAAACTAATATTTGATTTTACACATCCTACAGATGACATAAAAGAAACTTGGGGGGCTGTCGATGATGTGGTGATGGGAGGAGTTAGTGAAAGCTCAATGCGACTGACAGATAAAGCAGCACTCTTTACTGGTAATGTTTCAACAGCCAACTCTGGTGGTTTTGTCTCAGTACGCACCCGTAGTTTCCAGCCTCCTCTAAATTTAGCTGAATATACAGGCATAAAAATACGAGTCAAAGGCGACGGACAACGCTATAAATTTATTCTCCGCAACGAAGCAAAGTGGGATGGTGTTTCCTACTGTTATTCCTTTGACACTGAGAAAGATAGCTGGATTGATGTTCATGTACCCTTCTCTGATTTAATTCCTGTCTTTCGTGCCAAAACCTTGCAGGATGCACCTAAGTTTGACCCCAGCCAAGTTTATGCTTTGCAGCTGATGCTGAGTAAGTTTGAGTATGACGGAGGACTTAACCCCAAATTTGAGCCTGGAACTTTTGCCCTCCAAGTAGAAAGTATTAAAGCCTACGGTGGCCCTACCTTACCTCAGTTCATCATGATTAGTTCGGCTGGTGTCACCCGTCCCGGACGACCAGGTATTAACTTAGAAGAAGAACCACCAGCAGTGCGCATGAATGAGCAACTTGGAGGCATACTCACCTGGAAACTGCGGGGAGAAGATGCTGTCAGGGAAAGCGGCGTACCCTATACCATTATTAGACCCTGCGCCCTGACAGAAGAAACAGGGGGTAAAGCCTTAGTCTTTGAACAAGGAGACAATATTCGGGGAAAAGTGTCGCGGGAAGATATTGCCAAACTTTGTCTTCAGGTACTCGAACAACCCCAGGCTTGTAATCTTACCTTTGAAGTGAAAGAAGATACTGATAGCAGTCGCCCTTTAAACTGGGAAAGTCTCTTCTCTACGGTAAAAGCAGATCATCCTGCTGCCACCTAGAAAGTAGACTTTTTGCATAACTTTTGGGAAATGGGGCGATAAGAAACTGTAGTAATTATTAGAAGTTCACATTGGCAAGAGTCCCCATGACTTTTAAGCGCAAAAAAACTGCTACCCTAACTCTTGTCCTAATCGCCTCAGTTTCCCTAACAGCCTGCCAGCAAACTCCCAAACGCTCAAGAGAAGTATATCGGAACCTGAGCGACTGTAGCTTGGAATGGGGCGGTGCGGACAAATGCCAGCCAGTCAAGGACGGTTCTCATCCAACCTGGTACTATTATGGCCCTCAATACAGCAATATTAGAGGTACAACTTACTACTATCGGGCAGGAAGTAGTAAACCTTTGCCTGTTCCTAGTAATGCCGCAATTATTGATAATTCTCGACCAACCCTTTCTCTAGATGCAGATAACTGTCAAGGGTCTGTGGCGAGGAATAGGGGAGAAGAATGTGACGAGGAAAGAAATAACGGTCGAAGTAGAAGAACTACCCGTAGTACTGGGTCGTTTAGCCATAGCGATGATAGCACTAACCCAGGCAGTAGAAGCACTAACTCTAAAGCTAACAAGACTAACTCAAGCAGTGGACGCTTTAGTCGCAGTAGTGGAAAGACTAGCCGTGGAGGCTTTGGTTCCTCAGCCCGTAGTGGTAGTCGCGGAGGTTAAGTAAAATGGAACGCATCAAGATTACCCCCCGTACCGATTGGCAGCAAAAGTGCGAACAGGTAGGTTTTCACTTTTATGAACTCTCTGGGTCAATGTACTGGAATGAGGCAGCCTGCTACCACTTTAGTGCCCAGGAAATAGATGAACTTGAGGCCGTAACTGAACTTTTACATCATATGTGTTTAGAAGCAGTCGAATTTGTTATTCGAGAAAACCGCTTCTCTCAACTAGAACCAGCTTGGAAGTTAATTCTTAGTAATAAAGCTATTCTGCCTATTTTATGGGAATTATTTCCTAATCATCCTAATCTTTTGCCGAGTTATTATGACCCACTCAAATTAACCCTCTTCTGTCAGACTCCGAAAACATTTGTATTTTCTAAATCCTAGGGCTTTTGTCTATCTTGCGATCGCTAGCTTTTTTCTTCCTAGAAATTCCTGAGAGCAGTAAAATTGCTAAAATTCGATTATTGAGCTTTGTATCCCTCACTATAGCTCCTTTCCAGGAAGTTCAAATAATAGGAAAAACCGCAGAGTGACAGAAGAGGGTTAAGCCATCCTTACCTAAGCAAGCCTGTTTTTTCCCGTGAAGGTGGAAATATAACCGTATATTACGGCAAAGAGCAATATCAAACCCCTGGCATTTACGGAGAGGAACCTTTAATTTACCAGTCTTATTATCCCCTGCCAGAGTTTGACGGTTGCTATCCAGTTATTGGCTCTTGGGTTGTTGGAGAGCAAGCAGCAGGTATTAGTATTAGGGAAGACCGTACTCCTGTAACTCAGGACACCAGCTTCTTTGTTCCTCATTATTTCTCATAAGAAGTAGAGCTTAGTTGCTGCCAAACCCAACTAAAGCTAATTAATAATTATTAATTCTTTTCTCACACCAAAGCCTCACTACAAATAATCAGAGGAATCGGTTGTTCATCTCTTGCTATTTGGCGATGGTCTAACCATTCTCGCAGGTTGTGTTGAGAGTAGAGTGACTTGAGCTTTTTAAATAGTACTTCTCTTGTTACTCCTTGGCGTTTGAGCAGATTTAGTTCTTTTTTTAAGACTGTAGTTATGGGTTCTCGAAAGGATTTTTATAAAATATTGATTTGAGCTTTAATTTCTTCATCTTTAATGGTTTCAAATAGCAGTCTCAGTTCTCGTAAAATATAGCGTTGTCCTTGGCTAAGGCTGCGGCTGTATTCTCGTTCTGATTGGCGATGTTTTACTTCGCGACCGAAACGTTGAATTATAACAATTCTAGGATAGAGATGGTGCGATTAGCTCAAATGGCTAGTTGCTTCATGCGATCGCATATCTCTTGTGAAAGACTAAAATTGGAATTACCCCTAACAATTTCAAACTGGGAGCGTAATTAACATGGACAAAGAGGATGAATTACTCAGACGCTATCAAGCTGGTGAAAGAGATTTTTCTGGTGTTAACTTAGAGAGTGCTGTCATCAAGAATGCAGATTTGAGTAATGCTAACCTAAGCAATGCCAATTTATACGGCATTGAGTTTTATAATGTCAATTTAAGTAGTGCAGATTTGAGTAATGCTTACTTCGACCACAGTACCATCGGAAATTGCAATTTAACCGGGGCGAATTTGAGTAGGGTGTCGGCACTTCAATCATCCTTCGGAAACTGCGACCTGAGTGGCGCTGATTTGAGTAACATTAATTTTGAGGAAGTTGGTCTGGGGGGTTCCAACCTTAGCGAAGCGAATCTCACTCACGCTTCCTTATCCTTTAATGTTTACCTTAACGGTGTCAACCTGAGCAATGCTAACCTAGCTGGTGCGAATTTAATGGGTGTTTGCAGTTTGAGAAATGCTAACCTAACTGGTGCCAATCTAACAGGGACTCTCTACAGTAATTGTTGTGCAGAAGATGTGGCTGACTTTAACCTAGTCCAAATGGGAGCTATCTTGGTTGAGGAGGGTGCTGACTTGAGTGGTCTTGACCTCAGTAATTTCGACCTGTGTGGAGGAGAACTGAGTGAATGTAACTTTAGTCATGCTAACTTGACGGGTGCCAGCCTTTATGATCAAGAGCTGATAGACGCTAACTTCAGTAATGCTAACCTCAGTCATGCCGATTTATATGGTGCAGACTTGAGTGGTGCAGACTTGAGTGGTGCAGATTTGAGTTATGCCAGTTTAGAAGGGGCTAACCTAAGTAATGCAGACTTGAGTCATGCTAACCTGAAAAATGCCTTTTTAGCTGATGCCGATTTGAGTGGCGCTAACCTAACTCAGGCTAACCTAACTGGTGCTAACATAACTGGTATGCGCAACTTAAGCAGCGCTAACCTAAGCGGTGCTAATCTAGCAGGAGCTCTTTATAATACTAGGGCTAATACTCCAGATTACCTTGACCTGACCCAACTAGGAGTTATTTGGGTAGAGGCGGGTGCTGATTTGAGTGATCTTGACCTCAGTTATATTAAACTTAATGGTGGCGTAGAGCTGAGTGAAGTTAACTTTAGTCGCGCTAACTTAAGGGGGGCTAGTCTGTACAGTAGTAAATTCACAAAAGCCAACTTCAGTCATGCCAATTTGGAAGAGGCTATTCTAGATAGTGCCAATTTGAGTTATGCCAATTTAGAAAAGGCTGACTTGAGTAGTGCAGACTTAACTCAGGCCAACTTCAGTCATGCCAATTTGGAAGAGGCTATTCTAGATAGTGCCAATTTGAGTTATGCCGATTTGAGTAATGCCAACCTCCAAAATACCACTTTAACCAGGGCAAAGTTTTCTAACACTATCATGCCAGACGGTAGCGTTAGAAACGATAACTGCTAGGACATAACTAGTAATTTTTAACAGCAGTCTCAAGGAGTGATCACCTGTTCTTCTTCTAAGCGATCGCGCACTAACATATAAAGAGTCTTCAGATAAATATCGTAGGGACTTGTCCTAGCTAAAGCCCATGACTGCTGAATCTGCTGCATCAGGGTTGCGTCGAAGTTTTCTGCTTCTTCCCAAAGTTGGTTAAACCAGTGGGTGAGTTGGTTGTGGTTGTCGTTACCGTGGACAATAACGCTGAGTTCGGTATTGTGGGAGCGTAGTCGAGATTTTTGGCTAAATGGCTATGGCTATATTCTAATGCTAGGAGCGATCAACTCAGAACCCCAGACATCGCTGAACTCTATCGTTTCTGATCATTTGCTAGAATGACGCGCAGAGTCTTGAGAGTAGGAAAACTAAATTTATGTCTATTGTTATTTCTCTCAGTCCGGAAGTAGAAGCACTAAAAGCGAGGGTCTTCTCAGGGCTTTTAGATAATTTGTGCTGTTAGGGACACGAATAACTATCAAATCCTTCAGTACAAAATCGTGTTTTAACTGTTCCTGCAAGAGAGGCTTTTCTAACAACTTAGTTGTAAAGCGAATTCTGGCTTGAGGTCTAGTCCCCAGACAACTCTTATCAATCCAATACCTGATATCCGGGACTGTATCTAACATCTGAGGCGGTTCGATAATTTCTGCGATCGCAGAAATCCCTGTATTTTGCCCCGCTTTCCAAATCAGCACCCCATCACCAACTGCTATCTCCTTAGCGTAGCGAGTTACCAACCAAGGCATTTGCTCAAAGTCCCGAATCGCATCAATAATGCGGTAGCATTTAGGGTTGCCTTGAAAAAGCCAGTACGCCATTAACCCTCACTCTCTAGAAAATACTCAGTTTTATCTCACCATCTCTTCTCAGTGAGCAATAAATCTATCCCACTATATTCTCTTGAAAAGTAGAGTTGAGAAATAAATATTAAAACCTCTGGTTAGACAACCCTTAACTAGCCAGTTGTCCGGATTGAGTTTGCAAAATAGAAACTAACTGGTTAACTCCTCTTTGTAAGCGTCGCGATAAGGTCATCTGACTAACACCAATTTGCTTGGCCACTTCCTTTCGTGGCAACTCTCGTAAAAAAACCGATTCAATCACCGCTTGGGTTTTTTCCTCTAACTGACTAATGGCACCTTGTAGCTGTTGCTGGTCTTCTTGCCAATGCTGCCAGGTCTGCTGGCGTTGATCTGCCAGTGTTTCTACCAAAGTAATTTGGTCATCTTCGGTATAAGCAATAGTTGCATCCAAGCTCAAAGGCAAGCGATTTCGAGTTGCTAACTTACTTTCCTGCCACTTTTGCAGTGAGACATTAATCTCACGAGCAATCTCTGCATCTTTGGGTAAGCGGCCAAGATTTGCTGTCAACTGTTTACCAGCTTGGCGACCTTGCCTTTGTAGTTCTTGCCAGCGGCGAGGAATCTTGACCAAAGACCCTTTATCCCGTAAAAAATGGAGCATTTCACCACGAATAAAAGGTACGGCAAAGGAACTGAAAACACCCCCTTGTTCAGGATTGTAGCGCTCAATAGCACGGATTAATCCTAGATATCCCATTTGCTCCAAATCTTCGTAAGGTTCAGCACATTGACGACTGACTTGATGAGCAATCTTTCTTACCAAACCCGCATTTAACTCTACTAACTGATTACGAACTTGTATAGAAGGATTCCGGTAATAAGCGAATAAAAGTTCAATCACCAGAAAATTAAAAGACTTAGTTGCCATAGTAAAAATTCCAAAAATGTAAATCTATAACCTCAAAATGCTTGCTATGAGCAAGCTATCTTGAGTCCATTTTCTGGATATTGAAACTAATTAGCTAGGGGTTTTTTACGGAAATAATTGAACTAAAAAAATTTGGCTCTCCGTAAAAATACGTAACTTTGATTAAAGAAACTAGGGATAATATAGAGAGTGAAAAGGCAAGAGTAAAATATTTCCTACCGTCTGCCCTATTAAATATTCCCTACCTCAACTCTTTTACCCTGACTGACGGTTTGCTTACTGGTCGGTTCTCCCTCCTAGCTCAAGACCAGAGATTTCAGTCACAATAGAGGTTATTAGCAATCCCTGCTTGTAAATTATCGATATAGTCAACAAATCAAATTCCATGGCAAATACAAGCAACTTTCGTCAAGCCATACGGCAATCCCAAGGTCAAGCCTTACTAGGCCCGAACGTGATTGCCAACGCTCTTCCCTATGTGGGAGGCGGACTAGTCCTAACCGCATTAGGTACTTACGGCGGTCTGGGAGTAATGACTAACTACCCAGGGCTGTTTATGCCAACTTTTTGGGTAGCCTTAATTGCAGAACTGGCTCTTTTCTTTGTTGCCCGTGGTGTTGCTGAGAAAGGGAACAATAGCGTTGCCCTACCTATGCTGGCTACCTACAGCCTGCTATCTGGTTACACCCTCAGCGGTTTAATAGCCGTTGCCCTGAGTAATCCAGGGGTTGGTCTGCAAGGGATTGGCATTGCTGCCCTTGGTTGTGGTGTTACCTTTGTCGCCGCCCGTCAAATTGGCTCAAATCTTTCTGAAGAGGACGGTTTAGCACTCAGCAAAACTATACAGCTAGGACTGATTGCCTTAGTTGTTGTCTTAGTTGGTCAGCTACTCTTTGCCCTGTTTGGCGTTTTTACACCAAGTTGGCTAGAAATTGGCATATCTGGTTTAGGTGTATTCCTCTTCGCTGGTGCCGCAGTCGTCGATTTTCACGTTTTACCTCGTGCCTACCGCGATGAACAATACCTACCCGCAGCCTTATCGATGTATCTGACCTACATCAACTTGTTCGTCTTCATCTTGCGCTTGCTCATTGCCCTCAATGGTCGCGACTGAACAAGTGCTAACCTATTACCCCTTAAAGGGGTAAGGTGGCAACATCTAGAAAATTAAGGAGTTCAGGAATTATTCGCCAAGCTCCTTTGGGGCAGGAACAGGGAACAGAAAGAAACATTAGCCCCGAACATTGGTTTGAGGTCACTTGATTCATTAATCAATGGAGAAAAAAGGGAATATTTCCTTGTTGAAATCCCCTAAATTAAATTATGGGCATTCCCTGTTGCCTGTTTCCCCTAGCCTGCGGCAATGCTACGCGAACCCGGTTCCCTCTTAAGTACCACTAGTTTGTTCCTTCTGGGAAAGTATCGTTAAAATCAATGATGCAACCTTCATATGTAGAGGAGGATTGAAATTAATTATGATAGAAACATTAGATATTAAGCGTGAAGTAGAAACGTTGTCAGAGCGCCTGGGTAAAACCCAGGACTATCTTTGACGTTGATGCTTTAACCGCTAAGATCCAAGATTTAGAACAGTTGGCAGCTCAGCCAGAATTCTGGAATGACCAGAACTCAGCCCAGCAAACACTTCAACAACTCAACGATCTTAAATCTAGCTTCGAGAAGTATCAGCAGTGGCAAGCTAGCCTAGAAGATGCCAGAGCCGTACTGGAGTTACTAGAACTAGAGGAAGACAAAGCATTACTTTTAGAAGCTGAAAGCAACTTAACTAAACTTAACCGTGAACTGGATCGCTGGGAACTAGAACAGCTTTTATCTGGTCCCTATGATGCTCAAGGTGCCGTACTCACCATCAATGCCGGTGCCGGTGGTACTGATGCCCAAGACTGGGCAGAAATCCTACTGCGGATGTACACCCGTTGGGCAGAAAACCACGGTTACAAAGTACAACTAGCTGAAATCTCAGAAGGAGATGAAGCGGGGATCAAGTCCGTTACCCTAGAAATTAACGGTATGAGAGCCTATGGCTATCTAAAATCAGAGAAGGGAACCCACCGACTAGTTAGGATTTCTCCCTTCAATGCTAACGGCAAGCGACAGACGAGTTTTGCTGGAGTTGAAGTAATGCCAGCGGTAGATAGCTCTGTGAATCTAGATATTCCAGAGAAAGATTTAGAAATAACAACTTCCCGTGCTGGCGGTAAAGGTGGGCAAAACGTCAACAAAGTTGAAACAGCGGTACGGGTTGTACACATCCCCAGCGGTCTGGCAGTACGTTGTACTCAAGAACGCTCTCAGCTGCAAAATAAGGAAAAAGCCCTAGCTCTTCTCAAAGCTAAGTTGCTAATTATTGCCCAGGAACAAAGGGCGCAAGAAATCGCCGAAATTCGAGGCGATATGGTAGAAGCCGCTTGGGGCAACCAAATTCGCAATTATGTTTTTCACCCTTACCAACTAGTAAAAGACCTACGTACTGATGTAGAAACAACCAGCGTCAATGATGTTCTTGACGGTGACCTTGATCAGTTTATCGAAGCCTATCTACGCCAGGAAAATCAGCTCACTTAACCAGGAAAGAGTTTTTGGTGATGGGGAGAAGGTGAAGGCAAGGAGGCAGGGAAAGATAAACAATCTTCAACATTAACCCCATCTTCATAGATTGCCATTATCAGGATGCTTTTTCCCTCCATCGGGTGGCGAGAATTATTAAGTTAGCTGTTACATTAGAGTCATAAAAATACCCAGCAATCTAAAAAAACCTTATTTTATGAGCAACCCCTCTTCCTCCTCCCAATTACCAAAGCAAAGTTTAGGTCAGATTCAAGACCCAGTACCTTCAGCTTCAAATAATCCCCCGCCTAGCTATGTAAAACTAGCAATGCGCAATATGGTACGCAAGGGTGGTAAATCTCTCTATCATTTTCTACTAACAATCGTTGGTCTGTTGGCTATGCTGGTTAGTCTTGCCTACCTAACCCACTGACTTACGACAATAACTCTTGAAGAGAGGTTTAGCAGTGCAAGTTGAAGTCAATGTGCAAGATTGTTTCTCTAAAACATCTCAGCCAGCAACCAATAACAATGGTTGCTCCCCAGATTTAATTCCTGCCTTAACCTGGGAAATTTGGTTTCACAAGTGGCTAGAAAACCTGCAACCAAATATTGAATCAGCTCAAACCTATGAACTTAGCCTGCGATTAACTGATGATCTCGAAATTCAGTCACTCAACGCCCAATATCGCCAACAAGACAAGCCAACGGATGTGTTAGCTTTTGCCTCGTTAGAGGTAAACTGCCCTCAGTTACCAGCTCACCTGAGGTTGTCTGTGCCTTTGTATCTTGGTGATATTATTATCTCCGTCGATACAGCCCAGCGGCAAGCTCAACAACAAAGGCATTCTTTAGAAACGGAACTAGTCTGGTTAACTACCCACGGTTTACTTCACCTATTAGGGTGGGACCATCCGGATCAAGACAGCCTTATAAGAATGCTTAATCAGCAGGAAGCTTTGCTTGAGATGATAGATCTTAAAACCAAAGCTTAACGCGCGACTGCATTTTGACAGTGTACCCCCTGAGATGGAATAGAAAATCAATGGTGTTAAGAAAGGTTCACTCACCCACCAACCCTTTTCTTGCTTCTAGTCCCCTATCGATGTACCACGACATTTCGGTGACGACACAGCCCCCATCGGAGCAAAATATCGCCAATAGCCGGGACTTAGCTTGGCAAATTGCACCCAATTTACTCAAGAGCTTTAAATATGCCTGGGCTGGGCTGCGTTATGCTTTCATCACCCAACGAAACTTTCGCATCCACACCTTAATAGGCACCCTAGCACTGAGCTTGAGCTTGTTATTGAATCTAGCAATGGTAGAGGTAGCAGTGATAACCCTGATGACAGGACTGGTACTAACCCTAGAGTTATTAAATACAGCAATTGAATCAGTTGTTGACCTAACGGTAAAGCAGACTTACCACGAACTAGCGAAAATAGCTAAAGACTGTAGTGCCGGTGCAGTTCTTGTCTCAGCTATAGCTTCTGTAATTATTGCCGGTTCTCTAATAGCTCCGCCTCTATTAACTGTGGTCAGAGAGCTGATATCATAGCTGTCTTGACTAAAACCAAATAGCTTAGGTTTAAGTCATTCCTTCTCCATTGAAAGTCTGAAGGAGTGCTAGTTTTGATACTTGTTATTGATAACTACGACAGTTTTACCTACAACCTGGTGCAATACCTAGGAGAGTTAGGTGTCCAATTGCCAGTAGCATCGGAGATTCAGGTCTACCGCAATGACCAAATAAATCTAGAGCAAATCCGCCAGCAACCTCCCACGGGAGTGGTGATTTCTCCAGGACCAGGGCGACCAGAAGACGCGGGTATTTCTGGTTCTTTGATTAAGGAATTAGGTTCTACTCTGCCAATTCTGGGAGTTTGCCTGGGGCACCAAAGTCTGGGTCAAGTCTTTGGTGCCAAAATCGTCTCAGCATCTGAACTGATGCACGGTAAAACTTCTGAGATTCATCACACTGGCGTTGGGGTGTTCCGAGGATTGGCTAATCCTTTTAACGCTACTCGATACCACAGTCTCGTAATTGAGCGACAAAGCTGTCCGGAGGTGCTAGAAATTACCGCTTGGGTTGATGATGGCACAATTATGGGGGTCAGACATCGGAACTACACCCACCTTGAGGGCGTCCAATTTCATCCAGAGAGTATTTTGACATCCTGTGGTAAACAGTTGTTACGTAACTTCCTCGAATCCCTACCAGCTTCACCTAAAGTTGGTAGGATGCTCACACCATAATTTCTGATTTGGTGAAGATAAGGTGTTACGTCAATACTCAGTATCAGTCCAATAACAGGTAACCAAGACAAGGTAAAGATGAAACGGCGACAGTTGATGCGCTATGCAGGTGCTAGTTTACTCACTACTCTAGGAACAGGTTTGGCTTCAGGAAGGCAATCCTACCAAGCACAAACAGGCAGGGGTGGGCTATCAGTAAAATGGTTAGGGCACACCTGCTTTTTGTTTAGTGGAAGTGGCTTGCAAATCTTGGTCAATCCATTTCAGACACTAGGCTGCACAGCTGGCTATCGTCGGCCTCAAGTAAGTGCAGATTTAGTACTAATCAGTAGCCAGCTTTTGGATGAAGGGGCGGCGGGGGGCTTACCAGGGAATCCTCGTATACTCTTTGAGCCAGGTGCGTATAAAGTAAGTGGGATTGAGCTACAGGGAATTAGTATCCCTCATGATCGTGTAGGAGGAAGGCGATTTGGCAGTAATATTGCTTGGCAATGGCAACAAGCTGGTGTTAATATCTTGCATCTAGGAGGGGCAGCAGCACCCATTGGGCTTGAGCAGAAAATCCTCATGGGTAGCCCGGATCTTGTATTGGTACCGGTAGGTGGGGGACCAAAAGCCTACAATCCCCAAGAAGCTAAGCAAGCAATTAGCGTACTTAGCCCCAAAATAGTAGTTCCTACTCACTTTCTTACGCAGGCTGCCGATCCTGAAACCTGTGATATTGCACCAGTAGATCAGTTCTTAAGTCTGATGGAGGGAACAACCGTCAATCGCCTTAATAGTGACACTCTTTCTATTAAGCCCGGTAGTTTACCCCAAAATGGCTCAACGATCAAAGTGCTAAGCTATCGATTTTAGATAATTAACCTCAATCGGTAACTAGCCCATAGGCAAAGCAAGTCAATCGCAAAATGCTGTTGGCTATGGGGTGATTTATATTACTAATTTACTCTTCTTACCTCAACTCCCGACTCCCTCAAGCCTAGAACTCTGTAACTCACCAAATAGAGAGGCGCTATAGGCCTTAGCAATTAGCAGTCTTCTTACAACAAATAGAGGAAAAACACAACAAACTAGTTAGATAATTTATTCTAAGAATATTCATTAAACTTATACCTTCGCAAATATTATCCAATTAACTCTTGGTTTGAATAGAGTTAACATAGGCTTAATATGTAATTAATATTGACTTAATGGATTAGTAGTAACTTAAGAAATTAGCACTAATCCAACTGCTTGAATAAGTAACTAAAGCTTGCTTAAATGCACCACTCATGCCATCAAGTAAATCTCTTGGCAAGCAGTTGACTATAGAACCTGTAGTTAACACTTACCCACTAACCGTTGCTCCCCACCATTTGCTAACTGAAGCACTAGACCGAATGATTCAGGTGCAAGCAAGTTGTTTGTTAGTAGTCGATGATGAACAACTAGTTGGCATCTTGACTGAACGAGACATTGTCAAACTCGTAGCAGCAGAAACAGCACTAGAAGGGGTCACTATTTCAGAGGTGATGAATCCACAGCCAGTCACCCTATCTGCTAGTGAGAATCCAAACATCTTCTCCGTTGCTGGTTTGTTGCTCCAACATGGTATTCGTCATTTACCAATTATTGAGCAGTCAGATCAAGTAGTTGGTCTTGTCAGCCAGCAGCAGATTTTCGATCAGCTTAAGTCTGGTAGTTTCCTCAAACACATACTAGTTGCTCAGGTGATGAGTACTCAGGCTATCCAAGCATCAGCTCAGTCTTCTGTCATTGAGCTGGCTAAAACTATGACCGCCGAGCGAGCTAACTGCATTGTTGTTTGTGAAACTGGCAACAAAGGCGAAACTGACTTGCTAGGCATCATGACTGAACAGGATATTGTCCATTTAAGAGCCAGAGGATGGAATTTATCTCAAACTCAAGTCCTAGAAGTATTGAGTACCCCTTTGTTAACAATTGCAAAAGAGGAAACTTTAGAGCATGGCTACGATCTCATGCAACGACATGGTGTGGGTTGGCTAGTCGCACTAGAAGAAACTGGCGCGATTGCAGGTATCATCACTCCCTCCAGTCTGCTGCGAACTCTAGAGCCAGTGGAAATGTACGAAACAATAGAGTCCTTACAGCAGAGAGTGCTTCGACAACAGGAAGAATTAAAACAAACTCGTAGCCAATTACAGCAAGAAAGAGTTCAGCTACAGCAAAGTAGCGAAGACTTGGCAGAACAAGTTTCTCAGAGCAAGACGCAACTGAGTAACATTAATGCTGAACTTCAGCAAGAGCTACGATTAAGGGAAGCCGCTTTCAGGAATCAAATCTGGCAAGAGCAAGCCTTACGTCAAACAGAAGAACGCTATAGGACTCTTATCGAGACTATTCCTTATGGAATCGAGGAAATTAACGCCGATGGCGTTATTACCTTCAGTAATGCAGCTTGCCACCAGATGTTAGGTTATGCTCCAGGGGAGTTAATTGGTAAAGTAATCTGGAATTTAGAAGCAGATGAAGTTGCCACTGAGCTGCAACAATGTCTGTCAGAGTTAATCAAGGAGCGTCCGACTAGCCAAACCAGTTTTGTCACTAGTCTTACCAAACAGGGGCAAGAAATTGATGTACAGGTAGGCTGTATTTGCAAATTTGATGCTCAAGGACAGGTAATTGGTTTTATTGTGGCGATCGCAGACATTAGCGAGTGCAAGCAAACAGAGGAAGCTCTGCGACTCAAGGAAAAGGCATTACGCCTAAGCCAAGAACGAATTGATAGTATCCTCAGCTCCTTAGAAGATGTAGTCTGGTCTATTTCTACCCAAACTTGCCAACTAATTTACCTCAACTCTGCCGTCGAGAAAGTTTATGGTAGAACAGTCCAGGAATTTTTGAATAACTCCAGTCTTTGGCAAGAGGTTATTCACCCTGAAGATCGCCAGCAAGTTGAGTTAGCGCGCCAATCCCTGTCTCAAGTTAATTCAACAGACTTAAAGTATAAAATCCGACGACCGGATGGCAAGGTTCGCTGGTTACGAGAGCGAGCACAGCTGATTTATAATGCCGACGGTATCCCCATTCGTATAGATGGTATTTCTACCGATATTACTCAGCGTCAACAGTCCGAGGAGAAATTACGGGAAAGTGAGAATAAATTTCGCGCTCTCTTTGATAAAACGTTTCAATTTATTTGGCTCTTGCGACCCGATGGCACAGTTATTGAAGCTAACCAAACGGCGCTAGATTTTGCTGGAGTAGCGCTATCAGAGATTGCTGATAAAGTTTTTTGGCAAGCACGTTGGTGGACTCTCTCTAGCCAAACCCAAAACCGCTTACAAGAAGCCATCAAAATGGCAAATACCGGTGTATTTGTACGCTACGAAGTAGATGTTCGAGGGGTAGGCGATCGGGTAGCGACGATTGATTTTTCTCTCAAGCCAGTTTGGGATGAAACAGGAAATGTTGTTTTGTTAATCCCGGAAGGTCGCGATATCAGCGAACGCCAAGCTGCACTGCGCGAACATAAGCGTGCAGAAGCTGCCACTAGAGAAGCTCACCACAAAGAAATCTTACTAAAAGAGATTCATCATCGGGTCAAAAATAATCTGCAAATTGTCTCAGGACTACTTTACCTTCAATCCCGCTACATTGAAGATAAAAAGACTTTGCAAATGCTCAAAGATAGCCAAGAACGCATCCAAGCAATGGCTCTTATTCACGAAAAGTTATATGGGTCAAAAAATTTAGAATGCATCGACTTTCGAGACTATATTCAGAGTTTAACTAACAACTTATTAGTGTCCTATGGCTGCAATTCTAAAAAAATCAATCTGACAGCTAACATTAACTGTAGTTGTCTAGATATCGATACAGCAATTACCTGCGGTTTAGTTACCAATGAATTAGTTTCTAATGCCCTCAAACATGCTTTCCCCGAAGGAAGAACAGGTAAGGTGACCATTGAATTCTTTGAAAGGGAGGATAACCTTTTTGAACTAATAGTTAGTGACAATGGTATTGGTATCAGCCAAGACATTAATCCCCACTCTCGAAAGACCTTAGGCATGCGCTTAGTTCATTCCCTTGTAACTAAGCAACTTAAAGGTACGCTAGAGTTAAACCAAACAGTTGATACTACCTTTAAAATAAGCTTTAATAGAAAAAAATAAGGTTTTTCTTAATAATCGATAAGGTGGAACAGTGTCAGTAAAAATTCTCGTGGTTGAAGACGAGGCAATTACCTCTGAGGTGATTGCCGAACAGTTGGAGGAACTAGGGTATACGGTAACTGATACAGTAATGTCCGGTAGTGAAGCGATTGCCAGTACGGCTCAAACCGTTCCAGACTTAGTCCTAATGGATATTAGTTTAGGAGGCGATATGGATGGGATAGCCGCCGCAGCCAAAATCAGAGAGAAGTTCCACCTACCAGTAGTTTATCTAACAGCCCACTCTGATGACGCTACACTAGAGCGAGCTCAAGTTACAGAGCCGTTTGGATACATCATTAAACCTTACAGTGAGAGAGACTTGCGGGTAGCGATTAAAAATGCTCTTTATAAACATCGCCTAGAACGGCAATTAGTAGCAGAAAAGGAGATGTTGTACAGCATTCTTCACTCAACTAATGATGCTGTCATTGCGACGAACGAAAAGGGAACTCTCACCTATATGAATCCAACCGCGGAAGTCTTGACAGGTTTTCCCGTAACCAAGGCTTATGGACAAGCAATTGGGGAAATTGTTCAGTTGGTTGACCAAGTTAGTGAAACTCCCCTCGAAAACCCAGCTCTGCAAGTACTGCGGAAAGGTAAAGTAGTCAATCAAGAGAATCTAGCTTTAATTACCAAAAGTGGCAGCAAAACCCCAATTATAGAAAGTAGTTACCCCATCGTTCAGGAAAATGGCGCGATTACAGGCGTAGTTACAGTGATGCAAGCTCTTAGCCAACTCCAGCAAGAATCAGCGGTGGTGGATAAGGAGCAATTAACAACAGCTAAGCGCAAGAACTTATCAAGAGAAGTTGAGCATCGCTCACTCCTGGCATTTGAAAGAGAACTCAGCGAACTCAAATCTCGCCTCATCACCACAATTTCTCAAGAGTTTCGCTCCTCTCTATCCGTGGTACTAACCTCTGCTGAGATTATGAAAAACTCTAGTTCTGCCTTGTCGCCAGAGAAACAGGAGAGAAACTTGAGTCGGATTCAAGCAGCAGTTGGTAGGATGACGGAAATTGTTCAAGATGTTCTCAGCTTTAGTAAAGCTGAAGCCGGTGAACTGAAATGTAACCCTGCACCATTAGAGGTCGAAGATTTTTGCCGTAACTTAATTGAGGAGCAACAAATACGTGTCAAATCTAGCTACATCCTGAATTTTGTTGCTGAAGATTCTTGCGGTAGCATTGAGCTAGATGAGCAATTGTTGCGCTCCATGCTTACTAATTTGCTTAATAATGCCCTTGATAACTCTTCCGAAGGTGGTAATATTTCTCTTACACTGTGCAAAGAAGATGAGCAAGTAGTTTTCAAAATTAAGGATCACGGAGCTGGTATTGCTCTGGCGGCTCAACAAAAACTTTCTTCAGCTTCCTTCGGTGTTAGCCATGTTGATACCCTTCAAGACAGAATTACTAAGTTGAGTATCGTTAGAAAATGCGTGGAGTTACATGGTGGTGAAATTACCTTCAGTAACGAAGCTGGAGTCGGCACAACTTTTATTATTAAATTACCATTCGGAAGCGTAAAGTCCCCGTATTTTAATCGGGGGATATAAGCATAGAGAGCTGAATAAATTCAGCCATGATGAGGGTCGTTGATATAAGCTAAAACCTTAACCCATGAAAACAAGGAGTAAGACCACCAGGATTTAAAAAGGTTAAGAAGTATAAGTCGTTCACTTTAAAACAGGCAGGTTACAAATTTCTTGGTGGTAATCACGTCAAAATTGGTAGTCGCACTTACCAGTACTCGAACTCCAGGGAAATATTCGGGAAAGTTAAAACGTTAACTGTTAAACGCACACCATTAGGAGAGTTATTTCTGGTGGTGG
>JBAUJE010000306.1:0-10675 GCA_049683475.1 Coleofasciculaceae cyanobacterium
GATGTAGATTATCAGCCACTCCAAAATTTTCTGGCTGCGGGTAAATGGCAAAAAGCTGATCAGGAAACTGGGCAAGTGATGTGTCAGGTGGCTGGTAAATTCCCTGGTAATTATCTTCAAGCCAGTGATATCGAGAAATTTCCCTGTCAAGACTTGCAAAAAATTGACCAACTGTGGCTAAAGTACAGTCGTGGACGCTTTGGTTTTTCTGTGCAAAAACAAATCTTTGAGCAAGTTGCAGGTGGGGAATATGGACTTTTTTGCCAACGGGTGGCTTGGCCGGTACACCGAGTTAAAGTTCTCGATTCAGTTCTCCAATTTAATCGGAAAGCACCCCTAGGACATTTACCCTCTCGGCGTTGGATGGGGGGTTACAGCTGGTGGCGACATGCTAGTTGTATGGCGAAAAAACTAGAACAGTGCGGTATTTTTTAAGGAAAATTTAAAATTTCTCTATGATTCATTTTTTGCATGGAATTTATGCATTTACTCTCAATTAGCAGCGGATTATACAAACAGTTTTTATTGAAATGATACAGTTCCTAAAAGAAAATTAATACACTAAGAATGTCTAGTTAGAGTTTAGCCCTTGTCTTCAGCCTATCTCTTAGTCTCTCACGGAAGCCGCGATCCTCGTCCCCAACGAGCAATGGAAAAGCTAGCTCAGTTGGTGCGGGAGAGGTTGGAAACTCGCCAACTTACTCGGACTGTCACGGAAAATAAATACCAAGCTAGGGACACTAAAGCTTCAACTTTAGTAATTAATAGTAGTTGGTATCCCTTAGTAGATACGGCAGTGTTAGAACTGGCTTCTATACCCTTGCACGAACAAATCCAGGAATTTGCCAATCTAGCCTTAGCAACTGGCTGCAATCAAATAAAGTTGTTACCTGTCTTTCTGTTGCCAGGAGTGCATGTGATGGAGGATATTCCCGCAGAAGTAGTTCTGGCACAACAAAGTTTGGGCGAAGCAGTTAAGATCCAGCAACTGCCTCATCTGGGTTCTCATCCTGATTTAAAGCAAGTATTAATTAATCAATTTGCTCAATTAGAGGCTGATGCCAAAATTTTGTTATCCCACGGAACACGCCGTACTGGTGGTAATGAAACGGTGGAGGCGTTAGCTGACTCTCTGGGTGCAGTGGCGGCTTATTGGTCAATACCACCAACTTTAGAGGAACAAGTAAAAGTCTTTGCTATAGATTGCTGTAGACAGATTTCGGTTCTACCTTACTTTTTTTTCCAGGGAGGTATTACAGATGCGATCGCACAAAAGGTTGCTGATTTAAAATCACAGTTCCCAACAGTGCAGCTAAGGCTAGCTGAACCAATTGGGGTAACCGTCGAATTGGCAAATTTGATAGTGGATTGGTTGGAGGGAAAATGAATCAGATCGTAACTGAAAGCAAAAGCTGGGTGGGTAAGGTTTATCTGGTGGGTGCAGGCCCGGGAGATCCAGGCTTGATGACCTTGAAGGGTAAAGGGATTTTAGATTGTGCAGATGTGGTGGTCTACGATGCTTTAGTTAGTAAAGCCATTTTGGCAATGATTAATCCTGTGGCAGAAAAGATTAATGCAGGAAAGCGTAGGGGTCGTCATAGTTTATTGCAGGAAGAAACTACTCAGCTTTTGATTGAGAAAGCGCAAACTAATGCTGTGGTAGTAAGACTTAAAGGTGGGGACCCCTTTGTCTTTGGTCGTGGTGGCGAGGAAATGGAAGATTTAGTAAGTGCTGGGGTGCCAGTAGAAGTGGTACCGGGAATAACATCTGGTATAGCAGCACCAGCCTATCTAGGAATTCCTTTGACCCACCGCGCTTATAGTTCCTCTGTGACTTTTGTGACTGGTCATGAGTCGGTGGGTAAATATCGACCGAAAGTTAATTGGGATGCGATCGCCAAAGGTTCAGAAACTATTGTTATTTATATGGGTGTTCATAATTTGCCCTATATTGTCGAAGAACTTTGCCAAGCTGGTTTGAGTGAGGAGACATCAGTGGCTTTAGTACGTTGGGGAACCCGACCAGAACAGGAGGAGCTAATTGGTAAGTTAGGAACAATTGTGGCCCAGGTTGAGGAGAGCAAGTTTGAGGCACCAGCCATTGCCGTAATTGGTAATGTGGTTGATTTGCATAGTACTTTATCAGTTCTGTAGAGGCAATAAGCTGTCAAGTCTTTAAATTTGACTCTTAGGGGGGATGGGGAGACGGGGAGAGGGTTTGAGCATTTTCCCAAAACTTGCTAAAACTTCGGTTCTGCTCAGTTTTAGCGTCGGGCGAAGTCGAGACGCTAAATAGGCAATTTCAATGCTCGTTAACTTAACTTGCTGCTAAAACTACTTTCATAGTTTCCCCATTTCTAAGGCAACAAATGTCCAGTTTTGCGTTCGATATAGTCTAACAGTTTCTGATAAGTCTCTGGGTCATTTTGTGGGTTAAGAATAATAGGACTGCGGCTATCGGGTAACCAAAAGGTTAGCCTACCTGTGGAGGTATGGCAGAAACTGCTAATGAAATTGAGATTAATTAGATAGTCATTTCGCTCATAGTTGAATCGAATCCAGGGTTCCCATTGTAAGGGCTCTGCTCTATTTTTTAGATCTTGGACATACTCTAAAACCTGTTGATAACCCTCCGAATCTGCTTGAGGATTAAGGGTGATTTGAACCGTGCTGTTGGGCAACCAGAATGAGATTCTACCATTGGGAGCGCAGGCGAAAGCACTAAGGCTATCTAGCTCAACTACATACTGGTTGCGTTCATAATTAACTTTTACCCAATAAGCCACAAAACCTCCTATCTCAAAAGGCTAGTTCTGAGCCTATCAAGGTTCTTGGTTGCCCAAATACTACAGCAGGCATAGGTTAAGATACCTCAGCTGGGGATTGTTTTTTCCTTTCACCGTTCTCACCACCGATGTTCCCTGAGTTTTGCCAAGTGACTTCTTCTGAGTTAAATTGTCCTTCTTCAGATTTTTTAGCTTGCCTTTGCTTCACTGCAGCTTGCACAAATCCATAAAATAAGGGGTGAGGACTACTTGGTCTGGAACTAAACTCTGGGTGAAACTGAGTGGCAAGGAAGAAAGGATGATTTGGTAATTCAATGATTTCCACTAGGCGACCATCGGGGGAAGTTCCACTGACTAAATAACCTGTTTCTGAGAATAGATGACGATAGGCATTATTAAATTCATACCTGTGTCTGTGACGTTCGTAAATTACTTCTTGTTGATAAAGAGACGAGGCTAAAGTATTATCTAATATACGGCAAGGATATAAGCCTAACCGCATTGTCCCTCCCAAATCCACCACATCTTGTTGCTCTGGCAAAAGATTAATTACCGGATTAGCGGCTTCGGGATTAAACTCCGCGCTATTAGCATCTTCAATCTTAGCAACGTGCCTTGCCCACTCAATTACAGAACACTGCATTCCTAAACACAAACCAAGGAAAGGAATTTCCTGAATACGAGCATACTCAATTGCTGCAATTTTGCCATCGATCCCTCGAACACCAAAGCCACCTGGTACAAGGATAGCGTCAACATTACTAAGGAATTGTTCTGCACCTTGGGTTTCTAGGTCTTCTGAGCTAACCCAACTTAGTTTCAGGTCAGTTCTCATGGTTAATGCGGCATGGTTTAAAGCTTCCACCACTGAAAGATAAGCATCGCTTAACCTAACATATTTACCGACCAAAGCAACCTCAATTTGCTGAGTTGGGCTATACAGACGCTCTACTATAGTTTGCCACTGTTTTAAGTTGGGTTCTCGTTGGGCTAAGTGCAATAATTCCAAGGTTTGCTGCGCCAGTCCTTCTCGCTCTAAAATTAGAGGCACCTCATAGATAGCGTCAGCGTCCCGGGAGGTAATTACCGACTCTACTGGCACATCACAGAATTCCGAGAGTTTCTCTTTAAGTCCCAACTGTAGGGGGCGATCGCAGCGGCAGACTAAAATATCTGGTTGAATACCAATTGAGCGCAGTTCCTTAACCGAGTGCTGAGTTGGTTTAGTTTTCATCTCGCCTGCTGAGGGAATCCAAGGTAGCAGAGTCACATGCATGTACAAGACATTATTGCGCCCAACATCTTTACGAAACTGACGAATTGCTTCTAAAAACGGTAGAGATTCGATATCACCCACCGTACCACCCACTTCTGTAATTACTACATCTGGATTAGTATTTTTAGCAACTCGGTGGATGCGCTCTTTAATTTCGTTGGTAATGTGGGGGATTACTTGTACTGTGCCTCCCATATAATCACCTCTGCGCTCTTTATTAATCACAGCTTGATAAATTGAGCCAGTGGTAACACTATTGAGGCGGGACATGGGAGTATCGGTAAAGCGCTCATAATGGCCTAAATCTAAATCTGTTTCCGCACCATCTGCAGTGACAAACACCTCTCCATGTTGGAAGGGGCTCATGGTTCCGGGATCGACGTTAAGATAAGGATCTAGTTTGAGAATCGAGACAGAATAATCCCGTGACTTTAGCAAACGCCCTAGACTAGCAGCGACAATACCCTTACCTATACTAGAGACGACACCACCTGTTACAAAAACAAACTTACTCATAATTTTATGGAGATAGACTGCCGAGGATGCACCCCGTTAATTGTGCCACAGTCTTTCAAAGTTGTTTGTTGTTGCTGGTAGACCAGCTTTTCTCAATGTGTCGTCCTAGATGAGTCGCCGATAGAAGAGAGAATAGAGTTCGCGTGGCATTACTGTAGGCTACTAGTAGTCTATCAAGCTTGAATTGAGAGGTTGATGCAGACACCCAGAGAGATTTTATCGATCATTTCTTGGATGGCAGAGTACTGGGAATAGGGAAAAGACTAAGACTACTTTATAGTAGTTTTACTGCATTAGACGGGGTTTTGCTATGGCTAAATTTTACTCGGAAATCAATGAGCAAATACAGCACTTCATCGCAGAGCAAAAAATGTTTTTTACAGCTACTGCCCCTAGTAAAGGTCGTATTAACTTATCTCCCAAAGGAATAGATACCTTTCGATACATTGATAGTCAAACCGTTGCCTATCTCGATTTAACTGGTAGTGGCAATGAAACTGCTGCTCACTTGCAAGAAGACGGTCGCTTGACTATTATGTTTTGTAGTTTTTCGGAAAAGCCTTTAATTTTAAGGCTTTATGGTCAAGGTAAGGTAATTCGTCCCAGGGATCAAGAATGGCAAGAGTTTTACTCCTTCTTCAATCCTTTTCCAGGAGAACGCCAAATTATCATCCTCCAAGTAGAGTCGGTGCAAACTTCCTGTGGCTTCGGGGTACCGATTTATGACTTTAAACAACAGAGAGAAGATCTTTTAAAATGGGCAGATCAAAAAGGTGAAGAGGGAATCTATCAGTATTGGCAAGGTAAAAATTTAACAAGTATTGACGGCTTGCCTACGAAACTATTGGAGAACTGACAACACATTTTGCTATAAAGTAACATCAAACTGAATGTTTTGACCCTAAAGTAAGCATGAAAAAAATTCTGGGATTGGCTGTAATAGGTTCTATGATTACCTCACCTGCTTGGGCAGAACAATCTCTTTATCTGGCCTATCCTCCCAAGGAACATAAAACAGCTTCTGAGCAAATCTTCTTGATTGGTACAGCGCCTGCAACAGGAGAAGTGCTGATTAATGGTAAGGCAATTTCCCGTAGTCCGGCCGGACATTTTGCACCGAGTTTTCCTTTACAGTTAGGAGAAAATCGCTTTACTTTGCGCTATCAACAGCAGGAGATTGAAGTTAAGATAACAAGGCTTTCTACTCAGCCAGAGGTGCCAGTAGGTTTAGCTTTTGGTAAGGATTCCCTCACACCAGTAGTAGATATTGCTAGATTACCAGGAGAACTAATTTGTTTTAGTGCGATCGCTCCTGTAAATGCCATCGTTGCTGTCAACATTGGTAACAATACGATTCCTTTGCAACCCCAATCTCAAGACGTCAGTTTGCCAGCAAATTCTGCCGTTTTGACTGCTCAAAACCAACCAACCCCTCAGTCTAGTACAGGTCAATACCAAGGTTGTGCTACCGCAGAAGCAACTGGTCAATTGGGACAACCTCAATACCAGTTAACTTTAAAAGGTGAAACAATTAGTCAATCTGCTCCCGGTAAAATCTCTATTCTTTCTCCTGTACAACTAGAAGTTGCAGAAGTAACTGCTAATGCTGGTGTGGCGCGTACTGGCCCTTCTACCGATTACTCCCGCCTGACACCTTTGCCGAAAGGAGTACGGGCAACTATAACAGGTAAAGAAGGGAAGTGGGTTCGTCTGGATTATGGTGCTTGGATTAAAGCAGAGGAAGTACGTATTATACCTACCAGCGTACCACCAACATCCCTAATTCGTAGCATCACTTCCCGCCAGATTGAAGGTGCGACGGAAATAATATTTCCCCTGCAAACACCTATACCAGTTAGTGTGCAACAGGGGGATAAGACTTTTACCCTTACTCTCTACAACACCACAGCCCAAACTGACACAATTCGCCTCGACGATGATCCCTTGATAGAACGCCTGGATTGGCAACAGGTAACACCAACTAGATTGGAATATACATTCAACCTGAAATCATCTCAACAATGGGGTTATAACCTTAGATATGAGGGAACAACTCTGGTTCTAACTTTACGCCATCCACCTCAGCTACAGAGCAAGTCTAATCAGCCTCTAGCTGGTATTAAAATACTATTAGATCCTGGTCATGGTGGTGAGGAATTGGGGTCAAGAGGACCAACAGGCTATCCGGAAAAAGATGTTAACTTAGTTGTTTCTAAGCTGTTGCAAAAAGAATTAGTACAGCGGGGAGCAACAGTTTACATGACAAGGGAGACGGATAAATTTGTCTCTCTTAATGACCGGGTGGAAATGATTAATCAATTGCAACCAACCATTGCCCTTTCTATTCATTACAATGCCTTACCAGACAGTGGCGATGCCATTAATACTGCTGGTGTTGGCATGTTTTGGTATCACCCCCAGGCTCACAGTTTATCCACTTTTCTACAAAATTACCTGGTACAAAAGCTCAAGCGTCCTTCCTACGGAGTGTTTTGGAATAATTTAGCCCTAACTCGTCCCCACACCGCCCCCGCAGTACTTTTAGAATTGGGCTTTATGATTAATCCCCTAGAATTTGAATGGGTTACCAACCCAGCACAACAGAAGGAATTAACCAGTGCGATTGCCGATGGTGTAGTCACCTGGTTGCACACTGTTAAATAGAGAGAAAATGGGGGGGGAATTAGAGGTAACGGTCAGGAATGGAGTTTCTGTTCCCTGTTCCCCATTCCCTATTCCCTATTCGCTCTAATTCTCAATTTCCATTCAACGATTTTCAATAACATCTTGACTAATCACCCCATTCAATAGACCATTCAGAATCATTTTCTTGAGCATCTTTTAAAAATTCTGGATGGTTAGTAATTGCCTGATAATTCATTGCCTGGTCTACCCAGTTTCTGACCTGATTTAAACCAGGAATTTGCTTTACCATCTCTGTCCGGCTATTAATCTCTACTATTTTGGCATACAAGTCAACAGGCACCTGATGCCTGAGTTGTTCCACTGAATTTATGCCAGCAGCTGCCAGTAAATCAGAATATTCTTGACCGATACCCTTAATTTCCGATAATTCTTCCATATCTATCCGTTTGAGAACTTTAGCTTGAGCGATGCTGGTAATTAGCTAAGATTACTCTCTGCTGAAAAGACCGGTTTTGGTCCGCTTGGGAGCATCTGCTGGACTAATTACTCAATCTCCTCAATTTTTATACTATTACTTTGTTATTGTTCAGGATAGCATTGCCTAGTCTTGGACAACCGACTAGTATAATGAGGCGGAAGTTAGGAGACTATTGAATCATTCGAGATGATTGGAGGAAAGCGCCTTGCTCTGACTACCCCCGAAATCTCTGAGTTTAGAGAGAGAGTAACGAGAGCAACTGCAACAATACTTGACCTTTTTGCCAATTGACAATAATGTTAGCTGGCTTGATATCTTTGTGAATAATGTTGAGTTGAGTAATTTCTTCTAGAGTAGCAGTCGAAATGATAGAAAGTGTTAAAAACTCTATTAGAGCAAGGGGCTGATTATTAATAGTTTTATCAAGGGCTTCTCCCTTAAAGTCTTCTAAAGTTAGAGTACTAGACCGTTGATAGTCTTCTAAGTTAGTTTATTTAATAATTCCTTCTATATTTAAGTGTTGAAGTATCTCATCACCATGCTTAAGTCGGACAATTTCTTCTAGTTTTGGGTATCATGTTTCTTATCGCTTTAATAACGAAGTGTTTTTCATTTCTAATGATTTTAGCACGATAGATATCGATCACTATTGCTGAGGGGGATGCACCGCTACTTTCTCTATAGGCTCGAAGTCAGCAGCTACCTCTGAAGCTTTGATTAACATAACTTCTTGGCTTATAATTCAAAACCTTGCTTTTTGAGAAAGCCTAACCTACGTATGCCTTTCGTTCAATACAAGACAAAACCCGCAGCGGAATGCTGTGGGCTATCGTAAAAGTCAATTTTAAGCAATGCTACTGAACTGAAGCAGAGTCTACATCTACCGTTTCACCACTACTAGCAGCATAGTCAGGTTGATCAGAAACTTTTTTAGCTTGGCGAGACTTGAAACTATCAACCAACCACTGAGAAAGCTCAGAAACCAGTAGACTTACAACCAAAAGATCATCAATTTGCCCCACAATGGGAATAAAATCCGGGGCAATATCAATTGGACTAAAAAGATAAGCCAGTGTTCCTAAAATCATCCACCAGCGGTATTTAGGATTACGGATAGCGCTGCGATACCAGTTATAAATCGATTCGATAGAAAAGTTGTTCATGCCCTTACCCAATAGCTATTATTATCTTGGCAGATTCTCTCAGTAACAAGAGGTTCGGATAACCCGCCTAGGTTTGTAGAGTTATTCTTGCCCCTCAGCTTTTCTCTCAGCTAGTGCGTATTTAAATTGAATATTTGGCAAAATTAGAAAAAATCCTCAAACTCTCTCCGTGTCTTTGCGCCTCCGTGTCTCCGTGTCTGTCTCAACAGTTAAGTTAAATGCTTGAGAGCTTATTTTCCCTTGTAGTTTGCTCACCGAGACTCGCAGGGGGCAGGATGCCAGTCAGAAAAGTGACGATCTGCTGCATACCATCAATGACTTCACTCAAGAAAATGATATCAAACTTGGGATAAGCAGCAAGAAATGAGATAAATTTACTCTATTACCTAAACTAATCTTGGTAATCTTGAGCAATCAGCGCTTTGAGTCTAACTTCAATTATCTATGACCAAAACTATAAAGAACGAATAATGTAAGCAGATGCACCCTAGATAAAAAGGTAGAGCGTGCTGGCAAAAACTACTGATTCAATCTTGCTTGATTGAACATAAGCTAGTTTTGGTTCCGCCGCAATACTTAGATTTAGGTCAATAGGAAATGTTTATTTAAGTTTGAGTAACCGAATTAAACAAAGAATGAATTAAAATGACTTGAACTTGACAAAAACACATATATTCAATAATTAAGGGAGGTAAGAGAAAACTGTGGATCAGGTTATCAGAAAAATGATTGAAGGGGGCGATCTGTGGACGTTGTTGCCACTGGTGCCACTACTAGCCCTATCAATTCTTGCTCTAGGCACGATCTTTGAGCGTATCTGGTTTTGGTCAGGTCTTCTCTTGAAGGAAGGAGAAGTTGTCAATCGCGTCCTTGATGCAGCAACAAACAGCTTATCAGCTGCCAAAGAAATTGCACTAAAAGCGCGGCGGCAGCCCGTTGGAAGATATCTGTATGCTCCTTTACGACTGACCAACCCTGATCCTGAAGTATTTAGATTGGCTTTAGAAGCAGCAGCTGACGAAGAATTAGCGTCAATGCATCGGGGGGATAAGCTGCTAGAAGCTATAATTGCCTTAGCACCACTGCTAGGATTGTTGGGTACAGTTTTGGGCTTGATTAACTCCCTCGGTTCCATTCGCATTAGTGACTTAGGTACAGCTTCAACCGACGGTGTGACCCAAGGTATCGGCGAATCTCTTGTTAGTACGGCAGTAGGACTGATTGTAGCAATTGTTAGTCTGGCTTTTTATAGATTATTTCAATCTTTTTGGCATAATCAGGTTAGAGTTTTCCGCAAAGCTGGTAGTGAGTTAGAACTGATTTATCTACAAAATTATTGGTTAGACAGTGACGACACTGCTCATCCTGTCAAAGCCGATAGAGTTCATAAAGGAGAGAAAGCTGCTACAGGAGATACTTCTGAAGTTGCTGACTAATTACAACCCTGCTGCTTGCTCTAATTTAAGCCTTTGACCTCTTCCCTCACTGTTAGCGCAGCGTTGCCGCAGGCTAAATGAAGGATTCCTAAGACTCACGACTTAGGTTTCTGCTTCTTTCTTGTAGAACGAGTTTTATCTGCTTCGCGCATGCAACGCATTCGCAACTGCCCTTCAACGCTAATACCAACTTTTAGGTGCGTTCTGTCATGTCTCACACCATACCAGATTGAATATAAACAGCACAAGTCAACTACCGCACGCTTCCCTAACGGGTAAGCGTGGGCTTGAAGAAAGCCTGTTGACCAGACGGCTAGTTTCACTAGCAGACGTTAAGACTAAGCGTTTAAGTTCGTACCAAAGAATGCGTGCCA
>JBAUJE010000307.1:0-4449 GCA_049683475.1 Coleofasciculaceae cyanobacterium
CTCCCCCATCTCCCCCATCTCCCCCATCTCCCTCTTCCCTTAATTTTGAGGTAAGGCTAATGATTTTTATTAATCCCAAAACCGATTTTGCTTTTAAAAAGATTTTTGGTTCCCAACAGAGTAAAGATATTCTAATTAGTTTCTTAAATGGCATCCTTTATGATGGTCATCATACTGTCAAAGATTTAGAAATTCTCAACCCCTATCTCGCCCCTAGGATTCGGGGACTTAAAGAGACTTACTTAGATGTTAAAGCTCAGATAACTGGCAACAAAACTGTAATTATTGAGATGCAGGTTTTAAACTTAGAGGGGTTTGAAAAACGAATTCTCTACAATGCAGCTAAATCCTATTCTACTCAACTAGACTCCGGAGAAGATTACAGTCTCCTCAATCCAGTCATTGCTTTGACTATTACCGATTTTGAGATGTTTGCTGGACTAGATAAAATAATTTCGCGCTTTCTACTTAAAGAAAAAGACTATTTGATCGACTATCCCGTTTACGATATCGAATTAGTTTTTGTGGAATTGACCAAATTCCATAAAGAGCTGTCGGAGTTAGAAACATTAACTGATAAATGGCTCTATTTTCTAAAAAGTGCAAGGCAATTGCATAGTGTGCCAGAGACAATGAGAGAAATACCGGAAATCCAAAGGGCATTTGAAGTTGCCAACCAAGTTAATTTAAGTCGTGAGGAATTGGAAGATTTAGAGGCGAGGGAAATCTATATTCATGACCAGAGAAATGCGATAAAAAAAGCGATCAGACAAGGTCTTGAACAGGGCAGAAAACAAGGTATCGAGCAAGGTATCGAGCAAGGTATCGAGCAAGGTATCGAGCAAGGTATCGAGCAAGGTATCGAGCAAGGTATCGAGCAAGGTATCGAGCAAGGAAGCAGAGAAGCTAAAGTAGAGATTGCCAAGCGCTTACTTGAGTTTTTAGATGCAGAAACAGTTAGTCAAAATACAGGATTGAGTCTAGAAGAAATTCAAAGATTGAGTAATGAATAAAAAAAACCATTAATCCAAAATCTAAAATCTAAAATCTAAAATCGAGATGAGAGAAGTTATCGGTATTGACTTAGGGGGAACTGCTATCAAACTGGGACGTTTTCGTGAAGAGGGAACTTGTACCCAGTCTTTAACGGTTGCTACACCCCAACCCTCTACACCAACTGCTGTACTAGAAGCAATGGTAGAAGCAATAGGGCAACTTGACCCAGACCAGCACTGTCTAGCAATTGGTCTTGGTACTCCAGGCCCGGCTGATGCTGCTGGTAGAATTGCTAAAGTTGCCATTAACTTAACTGCTTGGCGCGATGTCCCCCTGGCTGATTGGTTAGAAGCCAAGACTGGTTACCCCACAGTCCTAGCCAATGATGCTAACTGTGCTGGTTTGGGAGAAGCTTGGTTAGGTGCTGGTCGTCCCTTTGACAATTTAATTTTACTGACCCTCGGCACCGGCGTTGGCGGGGCAATTATCCTAGATGGCAAACTTTTCACTGGTCATCAGGGTGCTGGTGGTGAATTGGGATTAATTACCCTTAACCCAGATGGTCCTCCTTGTAACAGCGGTAATCAGGGTTCTTTAGAACAATACCTCTCAATTGGGGCAATTCGACGTTGCACAGGTAAAGAACCTTCTGAACTAGGTACTTTGGCTAGGGAAGGGAAGCAACAAGCTCTAGAATTTTGGCAGAGTTATGGACGGGATTTAGGGGCAGGTCTAGCTAGTCTAATCTATATTCTGACACCCGAAGCCATTATCATTGGAGGAGGTATCAGTGCCGCTGCTGAATTTTTCTTTCCTGCTGTTTGGGTAGAAATTGAGCGCAGAGTACTCGTGAGTTCCCGCACTAATTTACAGTTACTCCCAGCAGAGTTAGGTAATCAAGCAGGAGTTGTCGGGGCTGCTAAGTTAGCTTGGCAAAAAATAGGGACTGTCACCTAATTTCAGTAGATCGAAAAAGAGTTGAAACTTTCGGAAGTTGAGGAGCCAGGAGTCAGGAACAAGAAATTTACTAAGAAAATTGAATGCATTTTGCGATTTAAGCCGATGAGTTGGGAACTATAAAGTTAGTACTTTTATAAGTACTAACAAAAGTTAATCTCACAGAAATAAGGAGATAACCCAAATGTCGGCTATCGATACGGAGCAGGGTCGCAAATTCATCACTACTGAACCCATGAGAGTAAGTGGCGAAGCAGGTGAGCAAAAAGTCTGGGATGCAACGAGAAGCGCTTTTTCAGAGCGCGAATGTATTGGTTACTGGCGCTATCCTATTTTCTCGAAAGTAGGGGAAATCCGTAAAGAGCCAGATATCTTAATTGTAGAACGAGAATTAGGTTTAGTGGTAATTGAGGTAAAGTCTCTGACCATTGAGCAGATTGTCAGTATTGATGGTCATCTCTGGCAACTACAAAACTTTTATAGCAAAGAAGCTAACCCTTATCAACAGGCTGAGCGCCAGTTAAAAGCTGTGATGGGATATTGCGATCGCGAAGAGTTAATTTGGCGTAAAGTAACTGGTAAAGCGATGGTTGCCTTACCCCTCATTACTCAAGAAGAATGGCAGCAAAGAGGTTTTGACCAATTACCTAGCTCTCCTGAGATTATCTTCCAAGACCAACTAGCTAAAGCTAGCTTTCTAGAACGTATTCAACAAGCTGCACCCGTCGTTCCTGGAGAAGAATTAAACGATGAACAATGGAAGTTACTTAAAGCAGTAATTAGTGGAACACCAGTTCTACGCCGACCTCCCCGCATCCTTGTTTCTACTAGTGGTAAGATTCGTGCTGAAATTGCCCAAATTTATTCAGAACATCTCTTTGAATTAGACTTGCAGCAGGAACATATTGGCAAGGAAATTCCCCCCGGTTTCCAGCGATTACGAGGAATTGCTGGGTCAGGTAAAACGGTTCTACTCTGCCAAAAAGCGGCTCATATGCACCTAAAGCATCCAGACTGGGATATTGCTTTAGTCTTTTTCAGTCGTGCTCTTTATGACATGATTAATAATCTAGTAGATCGCTGGTTGCGTCGCTTCAGTGGTGGCGATGTTTACTACGACCATGAGAAAAATAAGAAGCTACGAGTACTTCACGCTTGGGGAGCAAGAGAACAACCTGGTTTGTATGGAACAATTTGCCAGTTTAACGGCATTAGACCAAAAACAGCTATAGATACAATCCAAAGACAGCCAAACCGAGGCTTAGCTGAACTTTGCAAAAGGTTATCAGAAGAAATTCAAATTCAACCTTGTTTCGATGCAATTTTAATTGATGAAGGACAAGATTTAGTCTCTGAAGATTACTTGAAGTTTCAGGACAAACAATCTATTTATTGGATGGCTTATCAAGCCTTGCGACCAGTTGAACCAGAACACCCAGAACAACGGCGTTTGATTTGGGCCTATGATGAAGCTCAAAGTTTAGACACTCTCAAAATTCCCACCACTAAAGAATTATTTGGCGAGAATTTGAGTCAACTTTTATCTCAGGGTTCTCAATACAGTGGCGGCATCAAAAAATCAGAGGTTATGCTGCGTTGTTATCGTACCCCTGGCCCCATTTTAACAGCGGCTCATGCTATCGGGATGGGGTTACTACGTCTGGAGGGAATGCTAACAGGAATCACCAGAAAGCAAGATTGGGAAAGAATTGGTTATGAGGTGACAGGCAAATTTATTCCTGGTCAACAAATTACCCTCTATCGTCCTCCCGAAAATTCTCCCAATCCTGTACCGGAACTTTGGGGAGAACCAGTTTTAGAGTTTGAGACTTACAGTTCTCGTCAGGAAGAAATTACGGCTTTATCTGAGAAAATTATGCATAATATTTTGCATGATGACCTCAAACCTAGTCGCGACATTTTAGTAATTATCTTAGGTTCCAATTCTGAGGCAGTTGAGTTAGAAAATCTAGTTGCTAGTTTGCTGATAGAACAAGGAGTTGACATCTATATTCCCACGGCTTTAGAGTTGAATGAACTAAAGCCTCAATGGCCCCATGTTGATAATGACCGTTTCTGGATGGAAGGTGGAGTAACTGTAACTCGTGTACCTCGTGCTAAAGGCAATGAAGCAGATATGGTTTATGTGGTTGGTTTTGACCATGTTGCCAGAAATGAGAGTGAGGTAAGTCTACGTAATCAATTGTTTGTGGCTTTAACTAGGTCACGGGGTTGGGTTAGTCTCAGTGGAGTTGGTGACTATCCCATGTATGAGGAAATGCAGCGGGTAATTGAAAGTGGAGATAGTTTTACTTTTACTTACAAGCGACCACTTAAAAGAGATATTGGTGAGAGGGAAGACTAAATTTAGGGAATTTTTGGCACAGGTTTCGTAAATGTGTACTAGGGGAATCTGACCAGCTTGCCGTTATTTCAGGGAGATACTAATTTTAGGGGGCAAGATGCCCCCACTGCCAAGATTTTTGTAAATTAGTC
>JBAUJE010000308.1:0-87643 GCA_049683475.1 Coleofasciculaceae cyanobacterium
CGGCGCTGGCAAGAAATTGGTACTGTGATTCGCAATTCAGGAGGTGCAGTTGTTGCTGAACAAATCGCCCCTTACCTGGACAATCTTGGGCAAGGATACAACCGGGAGTATGAAGAGTACATGCTGCCAGTACTGACCCAATTTAATGGTCGTCCGGAAGTTAGTCCAGAAGGAAACATAGTTTATCACTTCCCTGACCTGCAAACGAGTGCCCTCAAACAACATCCCCAACCAGTACCCGCCTACCTTAAGGAACGACTGTGGCGTTTTAGTCAAGCTAGTAGTGGGCAAATTATGCTGGCTATTGGTTTAGGTGCGGTGAACTTAGTTGGTGCCTTGGTTCTCGGTTCTCTGTTGAGTAGTGGCGAGATAGCATCAACTATTGGTGGGTTAGTTGCCTTCGTGGCGGCAATTTATCCCTTACTTCTGTTATACGGCATTGGCTTTTTGACAATACCCCTTATTCGCTATTTCTGGACTCAGTGGAGAAATAGCAAAATTGAAGCACGCAATTACCAACGACAAGAAGAAGCCAGCGTACTTAATCAAGCCGATGCCAATTTACAGAAGAAGATTGCTTATGCTCAACAGTTTGCTGCTCAAAACGTAATTGAGGAAGAAGATTTAGCTTACACCAGTGAAACCGACTTGCTCGATCAAGAATTGGAGCGTAAGGAAAAAATTGATGCAGAGTGGCAGCGACGTTTGGAGTCGGGTTCTTGAGAGTTATCTCAATTGCATGACAGCTCCCGTCCCCAAATACTCGCTTTGCTGCGTCGGCTTTGCTAACGGAGATTATGGAGCGGGGCAACAGCCGGAACAGCTAAATGTTTTTGATAAGTACTTTGATGTTGTCTGAAGAGGTTTAGATGAAAGTCAAAATGATTTTGCCGGCTCTCACGGAAGCACTGAGTCCCTTTTGGCGACCAATTAAGTATTCGTTGTTTCCACCCTTGGGATTGGCAACCCTTGCCAGCTTCTTCAGCGACGATGACGAGATCGATCTCCAAGATGAGCATGTCGAGTGTCTTAACTTAGACGATGAACCAGACTTGGTGGTAATTCAGGTTTATATTACGTCGGCTTACCGCGCTTACGAATTGGCTGATTATTATCGCCGCAAGGGAGCTTATGTAGTGCTGGGTGGACTACACGTTACGGCCTTGCCAGACGAAGCGGCTGCCCATGGCGATACCATCTTCCTCGGCCCTGGAGAAGATACTTGGCCGGTATTTCTCAAGGACTTTCGAGCCGGACATCCTCAACCGATTTATCAGTCCCGAATTCGCAGTCTGATTGGAGTTCCGCCGATTCGTCGGGATCTGATCAAGCGGCATCTCTATCTGATTCCCAACTCGATTGTGGTGTCGCGAGGCTGTCCTCATACCTGTGACTTTTGCTACAAAGAAGCTTTTTTCAAAGGTGGCAAATCCTTTTATACCCAGCCTGTTGATGATGCTCTAGCAGAAATCGATCATTTGCCGGGACATCACCTTTATTTCCTCGACGACCATTTGTTTGGTCATACCGAGTTTGCGACTGCACTATTTGAGGGAATGAAAGGTATGGGGAGAGTGTGGCAAGCCGCAGCAACGGTGCCGTCCATCCTGAAGCCGGGACTGCTAGAAAAGGCAGTTGATTGTGGACTGCGTAGCATATTTGTCGGGTTTGAAACCCTCAACCCAGATAATTTGCGATCGCATCACAAATACCAAAATCTCAATCGAGACTACAGCGCAGCTATTCGTCGCTTGCACGATTTAGGGGTGATGATTAACGGCAGCTTCGTGTTCGGGATGGATGATGACGACAGCAGTGTGTTTGATAGAACCGTAGAGTGGGCCGTTCAGCAGGGGATTGAAACCGCAACATTTCACATTTTGACCCCCTATCCCGATACAGCTCTCTACGAACGTATGAAGCAGCAAGGGCGCATTAAGCATTCTAATTGGGATTTGTACGATACTCGTCATACGGTCTACCAACCGGCTCAAATGACACCGGATGAATTGGAAGCAGGTTACTGGCGGGCCTATCGCGAGTTCTATCGTTGGAGCAATATTTTCAAGGGAGCTTGGGTGAAGAATACTAGACGCGATCGCCTCCGCCATCTTACCTACTCCGGAGCCTGGAAAAAGATGGAGCCATTCTGGGATGTGGTGATTCGAGTGAAACAGGTGAACCGACTCCTGCCAGCCCTAGAAAACCTTTTGTGCAGTTTTGATTCCCATGCCTTGAGGAGTAATGAGTAGGGAGTAGGGAGTAGGGAGTAGGGAGTAGAAAGAATGAAGAATGCAGAATGAAGAGTTGAAATTCTAAATTCTAAATTCTAAATTCTAAATTCTCCTGACTCCCGACCTACTACTGAAGTCTGGCGATCGCCGCACCTTGATAGTAGTGAGTTAAAATCTGCTGGTAGTTGATACCTTTGGCTGCTAAGTTGTGTGCTCCCCATTGGCTCAAACCTAGTCCGTGACCAAAACCACGACCTCTGATTTGAAAGCCGTTACCTGTGGACTGAACGGTAAATAGGGTGCTTCTCAAACCTAAAGCTTTGCGCATATTTGCACCGCTGATACGTCGCGTTCCTCCAGTTCCTTTAACTAGCATGGTAACGACTCGTCCTCTAGGAGTTTTACGCTCTGCTGTCATGGAAGTAATAGTGCCAACACCAGAAATTTTCCCGCTGATGGCAGCCTTAGAGAAATCTTTTGTCCACTCATAGACTGGTGCCCCCATGTCATAGTCAGGAACACCTCGTAGATAAGGTAGAGGTTGACTCCAAATATCTTCGACGTTTTCTGTATGTCCCCCTGAAGAGGAATGGAAGACAGCCAGAATAATTTTGCCACTGTGGGTCATAACTTGCCCAGCAGTTGCTTCTACTGCTAAATGTGTACCTACGGCCTCGGTTTCTAGTCCTTTATAAACTTGCCAGGTGGTAGTGTCTCCTACATCAAAGATGCCGTTTTTAGTTTGAGCAGCTTTATTAAGGGCATAGGAACGGGCAGCAACGGCTTGAGCTTTCAAAGCTTCTTGAGGCCAGGAAGCGCTCATTTCCGCTCCTAGAACGCTGTAGAGATAATGTTCCAGGTTGACTTGGTTAACGGCAATTAGTCCTTTACCTGTGGGAACAAGTCTAGTCTTTCCTCGATACCAGCGATCGCCGATCCAAACATAACCTTCACCTGTTGGCTCAATCCAAAGCTGACTGGAACGCCAGTTACTGAGGGAAACACCACCACCATTTTTCTTGGCGTAGAAGCCCTGCATTGCTTGTAGTTGTCCAACTTCCTCTCCTGCACCATTACGAATGACTGCTGGGGTGGAACTACCTACTTTTACCTGGCTGACACCTTCTTCTATTGCCACCCGTAGTTCCTTTGCTGCTTGAGCTGGACCTACCAAAATGATCCACAATAAAAAGGAGAGCCACCAATGCCGCCCTCCCGACGAAATCATTTGCTTGAGCAAAGACACAATAGAGAGAGTTAGAGGTTTAGATACCATCCTTAATACTTCCTTAGACTACGACTATTGTGGTTTTTCGGTTAAATAAGTGTTGATTTTTGGTTAGAGAAGTTACTAACTTAATCAGTTCAAGGGATAAGAGGGCAAATCCGCTTAAATTCATGGTGTTAGGGAAAAATTGACAACAGCAGTTAACTCCCCTTTAGTTAAGATTTACATGCTCTGATTGATTTTAATCCAAAATCCAAAATCCAAAATCCAAAATCGAGTGGACGGCAAAGTGCAAATTACTTTTTTAGGAACAAGTTCTGGTGTACCAACGCGATCGCGCAATGTTTCCAGCGTAGCTTTACGCTTACCCCAGCGTGCTGAGGTTTGGTTGTTTGACTGCGGTGAGGGCACTCAGCATCAACTACTGCGTTCTGAACTAAAATCTAGTCAAATTAGCCGTATTTTTGTCACTCACATGCATGGTGACCACATTTTCGGCTTGATGGGACTTCTCGCTAGTTGTGGTTTAGCCGGTAGTACTGACGAGGTTGATATTTACGGCCCCGCAGGTTTACAAGAATACATCCGGGGTTGTCAAAAGTACTCTCGCACTAACTTTGCCTTTCCCATCAGGATTCACACCGTAGAACCGGGAGTTGTATATCAAGATGGGGAATTTAGTGTTAGTTGTTTACCCCTCAAGCATCGGGTTCCCGCTTTTGGCTACCGGGTAGAAGAAACCAATCGAGCAGGACGTTTTAATCTAGAAAAAGCTAAAGCTTTAGGTATTCCTCCCGGCCCTATCTACGGTAAGCTCAAACGGGGTGAAACAGTGATTCTAGAAGATGGACGTAAGATTAGAGGCACTGAGCTATGTGGAGAAACAGAAATTGGTCGTAAATTTGTTTACTGTACCGATACTGTTTTTTGTGAACAAGCCATTGAATTAGCAAAAGATGCCGACATTTTAATTCACGAAGCCACTTTTGCCCATCAAGATGCCCAACTAGCTTTTGACCGCTTGCATTCTACTTCCACAATGGCGGCCCAAGTAGCATTAAGTGCTGGGGTCAAGAAGCTATTTATGACTCATTTTAGTCCTCGCTATGCTCCTGGTAATGGGATTGTATTAGATGACTTACTACAGGAAGCACGGGCGATTTTTCCTAATACGAAATTAGCTTATGACTTCATGAGTTATGATGTGCCTCGACGTTTGTCACCGGAGTTGGTGAAGACTTGAGGGGAGAGGGGGAGTAAGGAGTAATGAGTAAGGAGTAATGAGTAATGAGTAATGAGTAATGACGATAATTCTCCCCCTCTCCCCCATCACCTCATCACTTCATCACCCCGACTCCCTCACTGCAACCGGAAGCGACCAAGATATTCTGACTCGGAGATATGCTCAAATTGCAATAACCTAAAGTTGGGTTTGAAGTAGTTGCTAATTTCTTCGGGGGTTGAGGCAAAGGGTGGACTGTTTGTCGGATTTTTAGTTAGGAAAATACCGATTAGTTCTCCTTTTTCTTTGAGTAAGTGTTTGACTATTTCTATGTAGTCGCCACGGCTATCGGTGGGAATTGCACTGAAACAGTTATGTTCAATAATGTAGTCGAAGTCTTGGTGGAATTCTTGAGGTAAATCGAAGATATTACGCTGCAAAAATTGGGCGGAACTTCTGGAGGTTTTGGCTAAGTATTTGGCTGTTGTTAGGGCAGTGGGAGAAAAGTCAAAACCGATTACTTGAAAGCCGTATTCTGCAAATAGTAGGGCATCGTAACCTCTTCCACAGCCGAGGACTGCTGTTAGTCCGGGTTTAATTTTTGTTGTTTCTAGGAGGGTATGAAAGGCTGGTGCTGGTTTGCCTAAATCCCAAGGGGTACGGTTTTCTTGATAGCATTTTTCCCAATAGTTTGGGTCGGCAGTTAGGTCGAAAACGATGGTGAATTGGGCATTGCTAGTACGCAGATAGCGCTGAAGAACACGTAAATGGTCTTCTGCATCTTGGCGGTTTACGAAACGGGCGACGGTGGTGGGGCGAGTGTCATTAGAAGTGCGGACAATTGCCCAGGGCCGACTGACCCACCGATTGAATTGTGGTGATTGCATGGTTAATTGTTGTAAGAGGGAACAGGGAACAGGGAACGGGGAATGGGGTATTTAAAAATATGTAGGGCTGTAGGGGTTAAGCATTTGCGCCTGCTTTTTTGACTCAGACCCGAAGATTTCTACGCGAATGCTTAACCCTTCACACTATTATTTCCTGTCCCTAATTCCTGCCATCTTTTCTGCAATATCTGCCTAATGGAATTAATAACTTGCGGCAAATCCTTAAACTGTTCGCTCTGTACGTCTATTTCTTTTGCCAAGCGCTCTAAAGATTGCTGATTTTTGCAAAAACTAATTACTTCTTGCCAACTACTCAACCATTGCTCGGCTTTTTCTTGATGCTCTCTTTCCGGTCTGGTGCGTTCTTCTTCCATTTTTATTTCTTGTGCTTTACTTGCCCAGGCTTGTCGCCAGGTGTTAATAGTTTGTTGCCATTTTTCGGGGAGTTCTGGTTTGTGGTTGAACCAGTCTCTTTCTACTAAAAAAATCTCTCCTAGTTGTTTTAATTTATGAGCATTGCCACAGTTTCTAATCGCTTTTAATCCTAGCTCTAACCACAGGGGTAATTGACGGTAACTGATGAATAAGCCGCGACCTTGGACAAATTTAATCCAGATTTGGTGGGGCCAGAGTTCGAGGCGTTCGAGGTTTTTTAGGGGAACTTTTAATAATTGGCAGATTTCTATCCTTAGTTGTTCTAAGGGTAGGGTTTTGGGTTGCACAAACCCTGCTGTCAAAAGATTGTCTGACATAGCTATCACCTGATTTGGCCGTTTAAGAATTTAGAATTTAGAATTTAGAATTAAATTCTGCGTTCTGCATTCTGCATTTTTTGCCAAAATTTAAGCCACCCCGTACTTGTTCGATATGAGTCGAGGTGGCCTGGGATAGCATGACTAGCTAGGCCTCCGGGACTGTCTATTTCAGTTTTGGGGGTCAGCCTTTCAGGAGCTTTACCAGAGCTTCCTGAGGGCTAGGAGATATTTGGCTGTAAATAATTGACTAAACTACAGTAGCAGAATTTTGGTTTTTGGCAAGTTTAGATTTGTTAAATGTGGGGAGTCGGGAGTCGGGAGTCGGGAGTCGGGAGTAGTGGGATCATCTTGCTCCCATCACCTCATCACCCCATCACCCCCTCACTCCTTCCGACACTCCGGCGGCTGCGGTTCTGCCTTAACTAAATTTGCGGCAAAGTTCTCAGGGAGGCGAATGGACTTAAAGCCTTTTTCAACAGTCCCTTTTAGAGCTTGCATGGCTATATATCCTTCATTCTTCATATGGGCGCGCACAATCACTTCTTGATCGGCTTGAATCTTGATTGGTTTGCTTGAACTGGTAAAGGGTTGCTCATCTACATGACTTTTCTCGAAAACCTGACGATATATTAGTTCCCCATCCTCGTCGAGGACTTCCCACCAATCGGTATATTGCTCACATCCTTGGGTGGGGCTGTGGAGGGAGACATTAAAGGTGTAATCATTAGAGATGCCAGTAACATCAACATCAAGAACCACCGCCCCATCAATTAAACGAAGATTTTTCTTTTCTGCCCACAGCGTTAGTATCTTTGCCATAGCAGCAACCTTTTGAGACTCTGGACAATGGCGGAGGGCTTGTAAAGCTTTGCCCCAGTCATACTCCTGGGCATACTGAGTAGCAATCTCTACTAATGCTTCTTCTGCATTGGCAGCTTCGGCAGCCTCTAGAGTATCGCGCCAGATTGCTTGCCTATCTTCTCGGTTAGTCAGTTGTCCAGCAGCTTGGGCGATCGCACTCAGGGCCTCAGATTTGTAGTATGGCTCGTCAATCTGCACTGCGGCTTGGAGTGTATCTTGCAACAGTTCTCTGGCTTTCTGCTCATCTTCTAGTTGTCGGTAAGCTTCGGCGATCGCACTCAGGGCAGATGATTTGGAGTCTGGATTGTCAATCTGCACTGCTACTGCTAAAGCCTTGTTTAATTCAACTACCCTAACTTAAGTTGCTTCGTCTAAAGACTCAGCACCTTTGAAGTTAGGGTATTGCATCTGTCGTCCACCGCAGTCCTGAATACCTCAAGAGGCGTTCAGTTTTAGCTTCTTCCGACGACGCATCAAGGACGGCTGAAAAGCGCCCTGTCACTTCCCACTCTTGGCGAGAAATGAGCGTTCTTAGCGCAATATTTCTAGCACCCAACAAATCAGCATGAAGAGTAAATCCGCACTGTTGGCAGACAAAAAGTAAGCCTTTTTCAGGTCTATTTTGTCTACTCGTATACCCACAACATGTACACATTTGAGAGGTATAATGAGCATCTATTTTTGTGGCAAGAGAACGATTCAAAACAGCTTTGTAATCAACGTAACCGTGCAACTCGGCAAAAGCCCACTTGGCACGGTTACGATTAGCATTTCTCTGCTTTTTCGAGGCTTTTTTGCCTTTCTTAGTTTTAGTGCGTTCTCGGATATGTGCAAGATTTTCTAAACCGATTAAGGTGTTAGGCTTGACTATGCGCTTGGCAAGGGTATGATTGACATCAGAAGTTAGCCGTCTCTCTCGCCCTGATAAAGCAACAAGTCTACGAGTTGCTGAACGAGTGCCTTTCTTCTGTAAGCATCTCCTCGCTTTTTGGTAGCGAGTTGCTTTGTGAAGCACTTGCTTGCCTGAGAAAAACTGAGTCTGATTATTTGTCGTAGTAGTTACTGCTAAGTATCTTTGTCCTACATCAACCCCTACTATTTGCTGAATATCAGCACTTGTGATTTCTTCTAGACTAATTTCAAAGCTTACAAGTAAGTAGTAAGTTTTTGTCGGTTTAGAATAGTAAATCTTGGCAGCACCTATTTTGACATTATCAGACTGCAAATACTCTAAATGCTTAGAATAACCTTCATACTTAATCTTTGTTCTCTTGTTTAAAGTAATGACACTTACTTGCTGATTTTTAGCGAATGAGTAATCTCTGCCATAGTTTAAGGTGCAAGTTCGAGAAACAAATTTTGGAGGATTATCTAAGCCTTTATATCGTTTCTTGGTTTTTCCCTCCTTTATATGTGTGGAATTCTGTTTAACTTTTGTCCATAATCCCTTACAAGTAGCGGCAACTTGTCGGGGAATGTTGCAAGCCATCTGAGAACCTAAACCAAACCGAACTCGTAAGTCGTTATAAACAAGCTTTTGTAGTTTAACTCCACTACTGAGTTTGTTGTTCTCAAACGATATATGAGAAGCAAAGTTTAACCCTTCTCTATAGGCTAAAGAAACAGCTCTTAGCGCTTCCTTTTGTTCAGGAGTCGCTAAGAGCTTAAGCTTTGCCGTGAGAACTTGGTGCATGAAAAAACTTCATCAGGTACAAATATATTAGTATACTGCTGAAGTTTTGGCAGGTAGTCTGAGCAACTCCGTACCTCCGTTGCTCTCGCCATTCCTCTCCCACCTGCACTTTGTTAGCTATACGCTCACTCGCTTCGAGGATGGGGAATCCTGGCGAAGTTCGTTGAACTTTAGCTTGGTCAGAGTCTTCCTGTTGCAGGGCAACCGTAGCAAATTGACTGAGAAAATTCCCTTGATCAAAAGGACAATCAACATACTCCTTCACTAGCTTAAAAGCGAGTTGCCACTTTCCCTCCTTAGCTAAGGCAAGAGAAGCCTGCGTTGCTGTCCCATCACTAACTCTAGCGAGGGGACTACCCCAGGGACTGGTTATTGCCCAGCGGACTCGCTGCATCTGTCCTGCTGGTACATAAGATAGCCAACCACTAAACAGAGCCAAAATCAGCAATACAACAGCAATTAAACTAGTAATGCCATAAACTAACTGCTTACTCTTTCTAATCAGCCTCTCTTTTTGCTCTCGTTTCGTACCCCAAATTAAATAGGGTTTCTGCCGTTCAATCAACCACAACTCAGCAGGATCGAAGAGGTAGCGAGACTTACCGTTACTTGCCAACCATTCATTAACCCTGGTATCTAGTAACTTATTAGCTTGCTCTGCCTCGGTCAGTTCTTTACCCGATAATTGCATCAAGGCGGGAATCATGCGCTCATGAGCCAACTCGTAGCCAGTTACCTCCTCTCGTTCCACCGGAGAAATTAAGCGCACATCTCCCCTCGCTAACCAAACTGCCGCTTCCTCTACCTCTTTCCCTTTAAGGCTGTCTTTCAGTTTTGCCTGTAACTCCTCAACCGTAAGCACTCCCCCGCGCACCCGTTGCTCTAAATCGGTAAGAGCTAATAAAACCCGAATTGTTGCCTGACGCTGATTAGCTGCGGTTCTGGTATTGAGGACTTTCTCTAAATAGCGCCTTAATAACCCTTCTATTCCCCCCAATTTTTGGAAAGCCTTTTCATTAAAAGCCCGTAATCCCTCAATATTTTCCCGTTCCAGCATCCAAGCCAGAATCTGCAAATCTACCGGAGAAATTAAACCATCTTCTCGACTAGCAATTTCCTGTTGGGTAACTTTTTGAATAAAAGAGCGGTCAAATTTAAAATCTTCTGTTTCCGCGATGAAACCGAGAACCTCAGTAGCCTGTTGGGGAGAAAATTTCTTGAGGTGGCAGACTTCAAAAGGACTAGGGGAATAACCCAAAGCTTTCTCAATTTCAATCAGATGGTAGTACAAATCAGCCCGAATACTGAAAACAATCTTGACGGAAGACTTAGGGGCGCTGTTGTACCACTCTTGCAACGCTTGCATAAAAGGTTGCCGATCTTCTGGGTACTTACATTGCACAAAAAATTGCTCAAACTGGTCAAAGAGCAAAATTAGGGGTTTATCTGCTACTTCTACAGCCGCCTCAACTAAAGGCAGAAAACCCTCATCTCCGTTAATATCAGCAGATAGTTCTTCTAAGTAAAATTGCTTAACTAATTCCTGGCAAATCGTGGCTAAAGGTTCTTGGTTACTAAAGCGAATGTAAACGCCACACTTGTTAATATTTTCTTCTAACTTCGGTAACAAACCCGCCTGTAAAAACGAGGTTTTACCACAACCCGACTCTCCCACCAAATAGCCAAACCGAAAAGAAGGACTCTCTAAAGCATTCAAACAGTCTTCTAAATCATTGTGGCGCTGCAAACGGCTAAAAATATCTGCATCCCCTACCGTAAAAGGGCGCAATCCTTTAATTGCCTTATGCTCTTTAAACTTATCCTCCTCCACCTCCGGAGGCATTGTCCGCACCGCCACCACGATAGCCGCGACAAAAACCACCCCCACCGTCAGCCAGAAGCAAGTTCCGTACCACTTTGGTAGGTTCTCCAGACTGAACAAACCCTTTAAAGATTCAGCAACAACTCCCCCAGGAGTAAAGAAGAGAATCAGTATTGCATCAACTAGTAAAAGAAGAGTAAACCAATTACGACGGTAAATTAATTCGGCAATCCACTGAGCGAACTTAGCCAGTTCCTCCGTGGTCTTTTTGATAGTATCTTGGGAAGGCGGCTTGGGAGGCTCGGAAGTCATTTCCCAGTATTTAGTGAAGTTTCATCTATCAATATAGACGGAGTGATGGGGTGAGGGGGTGATGAGGTGATGGGGGGACAGGTAGTGGGTAGGGTGGGCAGTTATTTAAGGTAGTTTGACTAAACTTGCTGTTAGTAGAAACTGCCCACCCTACAATTCTCTGGTTAAACTAGGCGTTTTACTAAAGCAGATGGAAAATTACTTAATAATTTCAAACTTTTAGAGTTTAATAGGAACTGCCAGGACAATATAAAGCTGTTAACAGCTTGTTACATACCATGAATAGGCTAACTTCTAACTCTCTCCAACTCCTCTGGGGAACGATTCTAGCCATCAACCTTTTCTTTCTTTCAGGATTCGATGTGGCTCTTGCCTCTCCTGCTGGTAGTTTCTCTCCAACCCCACAAACAGGACTAACTAATCGCCATGAACTAGAAACTTTCATCGACACATTTTTTAATGAAAAAATGCAGACTGAACACATCCCTGGTGCTGTGTTTGCTCTAGTCAAAGATGGTAAAGTCTTTTTTTCTAAAGGCTACGGTTACGCTGACAGGGAAAAACAAATCCCTATTTCACCCGATAAAACTGTCTTTCGCGTCGGTTCAGTTTCTAAGCTGTTCACGGCCACTGCAGTTATGCAATTAGTAGAACAGGGTAAACTCAACCTCAACGATGATGTCAACAACTATTTAGCCCAATTTCACTTAAAGGAAAACTACCCTAAACCAGTCACCGTTGCTAACTTACTCACCCATACTGGTGGTATTGAGGAAAACTTTATCGGCATAGCAGCTCGCAGCCTAGCAGAAATTACACCTTTAGGGGAATACCTAGCTAAACATCTACCGCCCCGCGCCCTACCTCCAGGGGAAATTATTCGCTACACTAATCACGGTTTTGCCTTAGCTGGTTATCTAGTCGAGGCCGTTTCTCAGCTACCCTTTGCTAGTTACATAGATCAAAACATCCTGCAACCCCTGGGTATGACCCATAGTAGCTTTCAATTGCTACCGGAGATTTCATCTGACCTAGCTGTAGGTTATCGCTACAAACATGGCAATTATCGTTCATTACCCACGGTTTATACCAACGACACACCCTCCGGCGCTCTCAACGCTACGGCTCTGGACATGGTACATTTTGCGATCGCTCACTTGCAAAATGGTCGCTACGGTAATGTACGCATTTTACAAGAAGCCACCGCCCAGCAGATGCACCAGCAACACTTTACCAACCACACTAAATTACCTGGTTTAGCCTACGGTTTTGCAGAAAGGTTTCAAAATGGGCAAAGAGCCATTGAGCATGATGGTCATATCGCTGGCTATAGAAGTAGACTATTTCTGTTACCGGAAAAGAATCTTGGCTTTTTTGCTGCCTACAATAACGACAAAGTTAGGTTACATGACCAACTAGTTACTCAGTTTCTCGACCACTATTATTCAGTTGCTAAACAGCCAGTTTCTCTGCCAGCATCTAATAATTTCTTAGAGCGATCTAAATATTTTACTGGTAATTATCGCTACATTCGCTATCCTCGACAAAGCATTGAAAAACTAGCAGCCCTATTACCTGGTTCTCCTTTACAGGCACCAGAACTAAAAGTTACAACCAATAGAGATGGCACATTAAAACTAGGGGCAAGCAATTTTGTAGAAATAGAACCGATGCTGTTTGAACAATTCAGTGGTTCTCCTCTCACTTTTGTTGGCATTAACTTCTCCAAGATGGCATTCAGAGAAAATGACCACGGTAAAATCACCCATCTATTTATCGGTAAATATGCCTTTGAAAAGCTATCTTGGTATGAAACAATCAGTTGTCAACTAACTCTATTAGCCCTTTGTTTATTTATCTTTCTCTCAGCACCAATTCTTTGGTCAGCGGAGTACGAAAAAAGCATTAGGCATAGAAAGACTTACTCTTCCTTAAAAATCTGGAAAAGAAAATCGCGACTTACTTATCACTGGTCAAGATTTATCGCTAGTTTAGTTTGCTCTTTCAATTTATTTTTCCTAATTGCTTTTGCTTTAGTACTAGCAACAATGAATTTATCTGAGTTTGCCTATGGCATACCATCAATATTAATTGCCCTACTTTGCCTACCCCTAATTGCTACTGTTCTAGCAACTAGTTTACCGATTTTCACTGTACTAGCTTGGAAAAATAAACACGGTTCAATTTTAGCTAGATTCCATTATTCATTAGTCACCCTAGCAGCACTTACTTTTATCTTTTTGCTAGATTACTGGAATCTCTTAGGATTTCGATTTTGAATGAGTAATGAGACAGAAAGAATGACAGAATATTGATTAGAATTCTCCGTGTCCCCGCGTCCCCCTATCACCTTTCACATCCCGTATCGCTTAGACCAATGTTGTGATTATTTTTTTCTAAATTCTAAATTCTAAATTCTAAATTTGTTTCATCTCCCCTGCTCCCTTCAAGTAACTTGCCGCCCTGGCAGAAACAGCAAAAACCCTGAGGCAAGCGCAACGCCAGCAGCAGTATAAAACACCCCTTCTAGACCTGCGTAGGGTAATAAGGGGCCTAGTAGTACAGGAGAAAGGAATTGCCCCAGAAACCCTGCCCCTGTACCTGCTGCCAGCACACTAGACTTGAGTTGTCCCGGTGCAAGATTTGCCAAAGCACCATAAAGGTTGGGTAGTACAAGGCCAAAACCACAGCCAAAAATTACTGCCGTTACTAGTATCCAGCTTAGTTGGTGCAGTAAGGGAATCGTCATCAAAGCCAAGGCCATCAGTCCAAATCCCAAAGCAATAGATTGAGCTACCCCGATTTTCTTAGCTAGTCCTTTAGCTGTAAAGGCAGAAATAGCAGCTGCTCCAATTGCTCGTGAGGCTAAGACAATACCATTAGTCATTGTTCCTGCACCAATTGTCTCCTTGAGGTAAATAGGTGCATAAATTACCACAGCATACATAGAAATGGAGGAAAGACCTAAGGCTAATAGCAATCTTACCGTCTGCTGATCTGCTAAAACATTCCTGAGCTGAACGCTAGTAGAATCCTTTTCCTTTGACTTAACGTTAAGTTGTTGCTTATCCGGCAAGATTAAGGCTGCTAACAGCGCAAGGGGTAATCCCAATCCGTAGAGATAAAAAACATATTGCCAGTGAGTAGAACCAACCCAACCCCCTAAGAGAGGGAAGGCAATGCCTGTGAGAGTGAGGGCACTAGTGGCATATCCTAAGGCTTGCGATCGCGCTTCTCCTTCGTACATACTTCCCAGCAAACCAAGACTTGCTGCTGCAATGCCGCCACTTGCTGCTCCTAGTAACCCTCGCATCACTAACAGAGGCATCAGCTGGTCAGTTAAGGCTTCTGCAACGCCAAAAATTGCATAAAGAACCAGCATTGTTACTAAAATACGTAATCTACCGACTTTATCTGCCAAAATTCCTAAGGGAGGGCTGAACAGGGCAATGGTCAAACAATGGATGCTGACGAAAATACCAGCGATGGCAGGATCGAAGTCTAGGTGTAGTATCATCTCTGGCAGGATTGGCGCAACGATTCCTCCTGCCATTGTGGTTAAGGAGCCAGCAGAGAGCAAAACCAATAGTTTGGGATTCTTTAACATAAATTAACAAAGCGAAATGTTTTGACAACCATAACGCATGCGGATAAATTCAGATAATTCGACGGTGAGCGGTACTGTCTAGATCCCGGCTCGCCTAAATAAATTGACCAAAGAATCAGGAAGCTAAATATTGTCAGAGATACAGCCAAAAGAGGCAGGAGAAATGGAACTGGCTACAACCCTAACAAGTCAGACAGTTCAAAATGCTGTCCGAGAGGTAGGTATTAACGCCAATCACTGGTATCCAGTTAGTTGGGCGAACCAACTCAAGCCGGGCCAAGTTATGCCAGTAGTAATTTGGCAGCAGGCAATTGTAGTTTACCGCGATAGTAGCGGTGGGCTGCATGCTCTAGAGGATGTCTGTCCCCATAAAGGGGTAGCCTTGCACAAAGGCATTGTACAGGGGGACTATCTAGCCTGCCGATATCACGGCTGGACTTTTGACGGCACAGGCTCTTGTGTTAGCATTCCTTACTTATCCCCAGAGCAAAAGCTGCCCTGTGCCCAAGTCCGTGCCTACCCAGTCCAGGAAAAATATAATTTGATTTGGATCTTTCCGGGTGATCAGAATTTGGCAACTAAGCAAGTACCGCCAGAGATACCAGAATTTGGTAATCATAACTGGTTGATGGTACCGATAACGGGTCATATGCAAGCTCATTTTTCTATTTGCAATGAAAATTCTATGGATGTTTTCCACGGATTTTTGCATCAAAACTTGCAAGGTTGGTTTAATCCGATACTCAAGGGTTTGCGGACAACCCAAGATAGTGTCTGCGCTGAGTATGATGTTTCCTATAAAGGGCGTATGGCTAAGTTTATGGGCTTAAGCGATCGCGCTGACCAGGTGACAACACGAACCGTTTCAGTTCAGTATCACTACCCCCATTACTACAGCTCTCTAGAGGGGGTTTCCACCCTTTACCTGATGCGGCTACCTGTTGGTGCAACGGAAAGTCGCTCTTTCGCCCTGTTCTTTTTTAAAGTACGCTTGCCCCAATGGCTGCGTCAGTCATGGGAGACAATGTTGCAAAAATTGCTGGAGCGCTTTGTGTTTATGAGATTTCTCAAGCAAGATGTTGAAATGATGGAGAGTGAGCAAAAAACCTACCTCGCCAATCCTGGGCGGCGCTACGTCGAAATTAACCCAGCAATTATTGCCGTTCAACGGCTAATTATCCGGCAATACGAACAATACTTACAAAAATCTAGTCAGCAGCCAGACAAGGGGCAAGCAGACTTCCGGGAATCTCAGAAGCAAAGTTTCGGTGATAATGAAGCCACCCTTGTCAGTCAAAATAATATACTTCTTTAGCCATAGGCGATAGGCTATCTAGAAAAAGGTGAGAGGAGTAAACTTGTGCAAGTTGTCAAAGAGTACGTACAGCACTGGTACGAAAGTGGACTAGACCCAGATGAATATATATGTCATCACAAGCAGGGGAATCTAGTCGAAATCGAATCGACGACTACTGGCAAACGCCAGACTGTTCTAAGTTTTTGTACTAACGATGTCTTAGGTCTAGTTCAGAACGAAGAGGTTAAGCAAGCGGCAATTGATGCCATCCTCCAGTATGGCACTTCCAATAGTTCTTGCTCTGTCTTGAGTGGTCGTATTGACCTGCACAGGCAGTTGGAAAATGAAATTTCTGAGTTCAAGCATCTGTCCCATACACAGCTGTTCATCAACGCTTGGATGGCTATGCAGGCGCTGATGGATGCCTTCTGCCACTTAGCCATTCCCGTACCTGGTTTTCAGCATACCAGGGAGACACTGATTTTAACAGATGTCCTTAATCACGGTTGTATTGTCTCAGCTGTAGTTAATGCTGGCACTCGTTCTGGTAAGGCCTTCAGCCATAGCCCCCGCGTTCGTGTCAAAGCTTATCGCCATTGTGATGTCAATGACTTAGCTCGTAAGCTACAGCGCTATGCTCGCCCCCACGATCGGATTTTGATTGTTTCCGATGCGGTTTTCTCAATGGATGGTGACATCGCCCCTCTACCAGACATGATCGATGTGCTGGAAAATTATGATGGTAGTGTACTGGTAATGGATGAAGCTCACGCTAGTGGAGCAATCGGGGCAACAGGAAGGGGAATTTACGAACATTTTGGTATTTTGCCGCAGCATGCCATTGAACGAGGCGTTGTGCCTTTGATTATGACAACTTTCTCAAAGTTTGCGGCCTCAGCAGGAGCTGCCATTAGTAGTCACGTTGCAGAACTTAAACCCCTTCTGAACGTATCCCCCACCTCTATTGGTACTATTTCTTTACCACCACCAACTACTGCTGCTGCATTAGAGAGCATCCGTCAGGTACGTAAATGCCCAGAACTCGTCCAAAGACTACAGGCAAATACTCACTACTTGCGATCGCGCTTAGCGGAGGAAGACTTTACCCCTATTGGTGAAACCAACGTTATCCCCGTAATTTTACCGTCTGAAATTAACCCTAAGCTTTTTGGGCGGCAGCTACTCGAAAAGCATGGAGTTTGGGCTTCTCCTATCTGGTTTATTGCTAAACCAAGGCTGAGAATTACTGTCAATGCTCTTCATACTCAGGAGGATATGGAACAACTAATTGGTGGAATGGTCGCAGTTCGGGATTTGTTATACAAACCAACAATTAGTGCCTAATTATTTAGCATTTTGTCATTAGTTATGAACTATTGGCTTTAGCTCCCTTAAATACATAGGCCCAAACTGATAATGAGGCGCTCTGCTATCAAGTATGACCAATACAAGAATTGACTTGCCTTCAGCAGAGCGCTTTTTGTGCAAGTAGGTTATTGCAAATCTCCAAGCTATCTTTTGACTAAGTCAAGGTGCTTACGGATCAGGAGTTGAGTTCATGTCTACTAACTGTTCGTCAATACAAATTCGAGCTGTAACTACCTCAGCAGAAGCGGAAATGTTTCTAGATGTGCCTGCGCGAGTCTATACCAACGATGACAACTGGGTGTCACCTTTGCGTAGTGATGTTGCTAAGCAGTTTGCTCCTAGTAACCCATTTTTGGAGTATGGAAAGTTTCAGCAATTTATCGCCCTAGAAGAAGGTGGAGAAAAACCTCAAGTAGTAGGGCGTATTGTCGCTGCAGTCAATCAGCGCTTGATTGAAAGAGAAGGTACAAATCTTGGTTTATTTGGTTTTTTTGAGTGTATACGAGATTTTGCCATAGCCAAAGCTCTACTTGATGCTGCCAGTCAATGGTTGCGGGAGCAAGGTATGACAATTGTGCGAGGCCCCATTGATTTATCAACTCACAACAATTGTTTATTTTTAGTCGATGGCTTTAATTCACCACCGATGGTGATGATGCCTTATAATCCTCCCTACTACCCGGAGTTTATGGAAAAGGATGGTTGGCAAAAAGCTAAGGATGCCTACGCCTATGACTTTCCTTTAGATAAGCCTTTACCAGAAAAATTTGAAAAAGCCTATCGAATTGCTTGTAAATCTGGCATCACTTTCCGTCCCATCCGAACTAAAGGCGAAGGATTTGAGCAAGATTGCCTTAGTATCTATCACCTTTTCACGCGCGCTTTTACCAATAATTGGAGTTCTACTCCCCGCACAGAGGCAGAGTTTTTAGAAGAAGCTAGGGCTTTACAAAGTCTAGTAGACCCAGATGTTTTTCCCGTTGCTGAAGATGACGGTCAAATGATCGGTTTTTGGATGAGTTTACCTGACTACAATATACCGCTTAAGCGGGTAAACGGAAAATTAAATTGGCTCGGAATTATCAAGTTTCTTTGGTATCGCCGTCAAATTGACCAAGGACGAGTAATTGCCATTTGTTCGCTACCAGAGTATCGCCGGAAAATGGTTCCTTTAGCTTTAATCTATTTGGGAATGCAAGGAGGGATAAAAAAAGGTAAGCCTTACAAACGGGCAGAACTGTCTTGGGTTTGGGAAGATAATTCTGCATCCCGTAAGTTAATCGAAGCATCAGGAGGCAAACTTTATAAAACTTACCGGATTTACGAAAAAGTTCTCTGAAAAGTCTAACTCATAGTGTTACAAGTAACAAAAACCAGTTGCTCCAATCAACGATCTAGATCACAACACGAAAAGAGCTAGATCACAAATAAACGCTACCAAAAATCACAAAATATTGATGGTTGGCATCACCGAGCAAGTTATAAAAAAGCTCGATGATTTGAAAGAGTGACTATTAGAATTCAGCAGATGCCCTATGTTCCTACGCCGTGATGGTCTACCCGCCCATTCCGCTAATCACATAAAGGGCGATGAGAAAGTCCAAAAAAACCTCGTAAAGCTAACGGAGCAGTTGAATTTTGCCAATCAACAACTGGCTATTCAAATGGCAGAAAATGAACGTTTGGAAAGCGCTATGAGGAGAGCGGAACATAGGTACAGTAGTCTGTTTGATAACTCGGTCGTAGGCATTTTCCAAATCCTGCCTGATGGTTATTACTCCCTCTGTAACCGGGCGTTGCTGAAAATTTATGGTTACGAAGAGGACACTCAGTTACTAACAAAGTTGACAGAATTGGGTGGGCAGCTTTACGTTGAACCTATACGGCGTCAGGAATTAAGGGAGAAACTTCATTTATACAATGCCGTATCGGAATTTGAATCTCAAGTTTATCGCCGAGACGGCACGATTATTTGGATTTCTGAAAATGTCGAAGCGGTACGAGACGAAGATGGTGCTTTGCTCTACTACGAAGGCTTTGTTACTGATATCACCAAGTTAAAATCAGTTGAGGTATCTTGGCAACAATCTGTTACTCAGTTGAGAGAGAAAGAGCAGCAACTAAAACTGACTTCCGAAAAGTTGCGACAAACTCAAGCCTATTTAATGGAAAACGAAAAACTTGCTAGTTTAGGCAAGTTATTTGCTTGTGTTTCTCATGAAATCAACAATCCGGTCAACTTTGTTTATGGCAATCTAACCCATGCCAGTCAATACGCTGAAGATTTAATTAACGTTCTTAATCTGTATACAAAACATTACCCCCAGCCAGTACCAGAAATTAAACAGCTAGCGGAGGAAATTGATCAAGAATTTCTAGTTGAAGATTTTCCAAAAACTCTATCATCAATGCAGCTCGGAGCTGACCGTATCCGTCAGATTGTTAAGTCGCTGCGTACTTTCTCACGACCTGATCAGGCCGAAATACAGCCAGTAGAAATTCATGAACTAATTGATAGCACACTTTTAATTATCAACAGGCGACTGCAACCAGGGGGTGATAATCCAGGTATTACCCTTATTAAAGATTATGGAGAATTACCATTAGTTAATTGCTATGATTGCCTTTTGAGTCAGGTATTTATAAATCTGCTTTGTAATGCCATAGATGCTTTAGAAGAAAATAGTATATTAACTTCTTCTGTAGACTCTCAGAAAGCTAAGCAAACTACCAACACCATCTTTATCCAAACAGCAGTAGTTAAAGAAGAAAATCAGCCAAAAGATAAGCCAAATTCAAAAGTAGTAATTAGAATTGCTGATAACGGCCCAGGGATATCAGAAGAAGTACAATCCAGGCTATTTGATCCATTCTTTACAACAAAACCTGTGGGTAAAGGAACAGGCTTAGGACTAGCAATTAGTCATCAAATTATAGTCGAAAAACACGAAGGCCAGCTAAAGTGTATCTCTACAAAAGGACAAGGAACAGAGTTTATCATTGAAATCCCTCTTAGGTAGGAGATGGGAAAGCAGGGTAGACGGGGAGAGAGTTGAGTAATCCTTCCTAATTTTTAATTGACCAGTGATGGTCGATTAATCTCTCTCAATTATCAATTATCAATTATCAATTCTGCACAGCTGAGATAAACCCTTACTTTGTTGTCATTGTATAAACTCCATCCCAAGAATTTGGGGGTGGAAATTGCAGATATTGTTCAATTCTTTCTAGGTGAGTAGTGATAGCCCTGTCTTTAGGCTTTAGTTCATAGGCTTGATTAAAATATCTTTTTGCTTGAGGGAAGTTTCTGTTCAGGTAGGCAAGACGACCAGCTTTGTAAAACTCCAAAAATCTTTTTTCTGCTCTATTGATAGGCATATCTTTTGTACCAATCAACTCATAGATACTGACGGCGTTTTGCTTACCCTTAACCCTGATTTTATCTAATTCACGAGCCCAAATGCGATCGCTACACAAATTGTAGGTATACTCGCTCAAGATAATGTCGCAGCCATACTCTTTGGTGACACCTTCTAGGCGAGAACTCAGGTTAACCCCGTCTCCAATAACGGTGTAATCCATACGTTTGTGGGAACCAATATTACCGGAGACGACTTCTCCTGAACTAATGCCAATACCAATATGGATACGAGGTTGATTTTTCATCAGACGAGGCAGATTAAACTCTGCCAAACGCCAGCGCATGTCTAAGGCTGACTTAACAGCCATCCAGGCATGGTTTTCCCTTAAAGGTAGGGGTGCTCCAAACACAGCCATCAAAGCATCACCGATAAATTTATCTAAAGTGCCTTCATGATTAAAAACTGCCTCTACCATTGTTTCAAAATACTTGTTGAGCAGTGAGACAACCTCCTGTGCTCCGAGGTTTTCCGTCAGAGTTGTATAACCTCTGATATCAGAAAAGAGAATTGTTACTTCTTTGCGCTCACCCACCATCAGGGTATCTTCACCCAGGGCCATTACTTGCTCAGCAACACCTGGGGTTAGATACCGATACATAGTGGTCTTCATGCGCTTTTCACGGCTAATATCTTCCAAAACCACTAAACCGCCTCGCACAGTTCCCTGGGGATTAGTTAAAGGGTTAACTGTCAGATTAATGCTGCGTTCCAATTTCTGAACTTGATCCTGATGCAGGTGATTGGAAAGGTATAAATCCCAGGGTTTTTCATTCCAGGGAAGATAAATATCTGGCTGATTCTTGTCAGGAATTGCCAGTATGTAGATACCCTGCTCATCTGTCGAGAAAAAGGAAGTGGTAGAGGATTGAACTTTCTTTTCTTGCTCCCTAGCCACATCTTCTTCTTTTATCTCCTCGTTGTCATTCTCTACTTTCTGAGAAAAACTCCTGTAAAGAGCAACTGTCATACTTTGCTCTGGTACATAATGTCTAGCACCAGTGGTTAAGCTATCTTGCAAACGCCCTTGGAGATTTTCAATAGGCACCAATTCCCAAACATAGCGGTTTGTGAGCTTGTACTCCCACAACTGCTTAGTTTTACTACCCTGGCTAGTTTCTGGACAACCAAGCAATGCTAGGGCTGCATCATTGATGGTGACAATCCGTCCTTGCATGTCGGTGGAGATGACAGCATCAGAGAGACTTTGTAAAATATCCTTCTGGTATTGTTTTTCTAGTAAGACGTTCTCAAACAACTTGGCATTTTCCAGGGCTATTCCCGCCTGAATATTAAAAGCCTGCATAAAATGTTCATCAGAACTAGTAAAGCTGCCCTGATTCTTGTTAATAAGTTGAGTAACACCAATCAACTCATTACTGGAGTTAAACACAGGTAGACAAAGGATATTACGGGTACGATAACCTGTCTTTTGGTCGGTAGTAGGATCAAAGCGGGAATCTTGGTAAGCATCAGGGATATTTAAGGGTTTACCAGTAGAAGCCACGTAACCAGCAATACCTCGGTCTGCGGGGATACGAATTTCCATAGTCTCTTCCCCGTCAGTGGTGGCAACTTTACTCCAAAGTTCCCCCGTCTCTTTGCTGAGCATAAACAAGGTAGAGCGCTCTGCTTGCATTAAATCACGGGCTTGAGCCATAACGACCCGTAAGGTGGCATCTAAGTCTAAGCTTTGACCTAAAGAAGCTGTAGCCTTAAGCAAAGCAGCAGCCCCTCGCTGATTGCGAGCCGCCATGTAAAAAGATTGGCAGGTTTCTAGGATGATGCCAATTGAAGCTGCAAAATCACGGAATCGCTGTTCATCTTCGCTATCAAATGGTATACCCTCCGCTTTATTTAACAGCTGTACAACGGCTACTACCTGATTGCTACTACTGAAAATGGGCATACATAACAAATTGTGGGTATGATAACCCGGTCTTTCGTCAACTTCTGGCTTAAAAAGTGGGTGGCTATAGGCATTTGGGATGTTAAGAGACTCGCCAGTTGTGGCAACATAACCAGCAATACCCATGTTGAGGGGAAGCCTGATTTCTACAGCTTTCTGACCCTTAATTTGAGGAGCTTGTGCCCAAAGTTGAGCTTGATCAACATCAACTAAGAAAATAATCGTGCGGTCTGCTTGGAGGATTTGACCAATCTTCAAGGTAAAAGCATCCATTACCTGCTCTAGCATTTTTTCTAGAGCTTCGTTATTGACCATTTCCAGGGCCCGCAGAAACTGTTGGAATTCAGCAGTGATGAAATCCAACAAACAGATGAATTCTGGAACGGATAGGTCTTTGACTCGCTCAGTGAGAATGCTTGTGCGATTGAGCGAGGTTAACTGAGTCAATGTAGCTAGAATGCTACCAGTGTTGGGAAGTGTCATAGTCTGTTAGAGTCGTCATGCCAACGCCAGAGTAAGCACGTTGACTTTGCAGAAAATGGCGGCAAAAAGAAATTCTCCAGTGCATTTCAGTTCAAAATCGACAAATAACTGTGTATACACCCTGATCGAGAAAAAAGATTAAAGTTAAAGTTTACTGACACAGACAAGGCGTAATTACCTTGCTACTGCTCCTCGTTAAGCTCCTGCTCCAGCAATTGGATAGCTATTGGTGGCTCAAAACAGAGAGACTGAGGAAGTAAAAATGCCTATTAACTGTCCAAAAAGCGATAAGGTGCCTCAAATAAGAAATAACACTAAACCCATTAAGTTGGGTCTTACTACTAAAAATATACTTACATAAACAAATGTATCCGCTTATTCTGAGTCGAACAAGCGTGAATAGACTCAAAACAGTCTTTATAATCTATAACCAGCCCAATTTCTGAGCTAAAGCTAACCAGTATTAAGCAGCTGTTGACATGGAGTGGGATAACACAATAGTTCTGTAGTAATTTTGCAGTTGGCGGGTTGCAGCAGCCCAACTCCAACGTTCTGCCTCAGCACGAGCGTTTTGACGTAAAGTCTCTCTTTCTGCTTGTTGGGACAGCAAACGCTTAGTAGCCGTGATTGCTCCGTATTCATCTGCTGGGTCAAAAAGGTAGCCGTTCACACCATCGGTGACAATATCAGGAATTCCTCCAGAACTTGCTGCAACGACAGGACAACCTGCGGCCATAGCTTCGAGTAAAACTAATCCTAGAGTTTCGGTGCGTGAAGGAAAGACAAAGGCATCAGAAGAGGCAAAAGCTTGAGCTAGTTTTAGACCTTGTAGGTAACCAACGAAGTGGGTAGGTGTGCCAGCAAAGTGCTTTTCTAAGCTACTACGGTGGGGACCATCACCGACTAGGGCGAGGCGGGCACCAGGAATTGCTTCTAGCACTGGTTTGATACATTCAATTTCTTTCTCAGCAGACAAACGTCCCACATAGAGAAGTAGAGGTGTTTCAGGGCTTCCTTGGGAAAGATGCGATCGCATTTTTGGGCAAACTAGATGGGGCTGAAACATTTCTGTATCTACTCCCCGTTGCCACAAATCTAATCTTTCAATACCACGCTCCCTTAGTTGTTGTACCATCGCCGTTGAGGTACACAAATTGAGCTGGGCTTGATTATGGCTTGCCTTAATTAATTCCCACATCAAACCCTCTAGCATCCCTAAACCATAGTGCTGAAGATATTGGGGAAGATGAGTATGGTAAGAGGCGACCAAAGGAATTCCCATCACCTTGGCATAGTAAAGACCAGCTAAACCCAAGACAGCCGGGTTGACGACATGAATCAAGTCTGGCTTAAACTCTTCTAGGGTTACACCAATTGAAGGTCGTGGTAATGCTAGTTTCAATTCTGGATATAAAGGCAGAGGGAAACCCGTCACTCCATAAATTTTAGCTCCTTTGTATTCTTTGAGTCCCCCATCAGGTGAGACAACTAGTACTTGATCCCCATTACGTTGCAAGTGTTCAACGGTGTGGCGCAGCCGTGTAACAATGCCGTCCACCTTGGGCAAAAAGGTTTCAGAAAATAAGGCAATTCGCATAAATAATTTGTTGTGTGCTGAATACTATCTGCTAATTGCGATTGGTTCAGGGCGTTTGGCGGGGTAGTGTACAAATTCCATGTATCCCCATAGCTGCAATCACTCCTCCCAACAAGACTCCTACACCTTCGGCGAAACAATTTATTCTATGTCTATTTTCTGCCGCTTGGGCAAGGGATAATTCTCGCATCCCCGAAGAGGGAGATTGAGCTAACTCCTGATAGTACTTATGGTGACGTTCCAAGGCGACCCATCCATTCTGGAAGTAGGTAGTAAGCGCTTAGAGCTGAGGCTCCAAAACCTGGCAGTACCAGGAAAAGCAAGAGGATTGCAAGTCGTGTCTTCATCACATTCCTTGAGTAACAGACAAGAGAAAATAGGGGATATTCTATTACCTATTTCCTCTTACCTGAAGCCTCATCTACGCCAAGTAACTTTGGGTAGAATCTGCTGATTGTCTACACGATTGCTATATTTCTTAGCAAAGTTGAGTAGGGAATCTAGCAGGGAGTCTGAGAGGTAGTGGGGTTGCAAGCCCAAATCTAACAAACTAGTGTTCTTGGCATAGAAGTAATGTTGTTCTAGTTCAACTCGAGGATTTTCTATGTGATTAATATCAACATTTAGTCCTAAGGTCGTACTAGCATTTTTCACCATTACGGCAAGATCACCAATACTGAACATTTCCGTAAACTGGTTGAAAACTCGGAATTGTCCCTCTTCTGCTGGATTAGCGATCGCTAATTCTACGCATCTTACCGTATCTCGGATATCTAAAAAGCCGCGAGTTTGTCCACCTTTGCCGTAAACTGTCAAGGGGTGGCCGATGGCTGCTTGGATACAGAAACGGTTAAGGGCTGTACCAAAAACGCCGTCATAATCTAAGCGGTTAATTAAGAGTTCGTCCATGCCAGTTTCTTCGGTCAGAACACCATAGACAACGCCCTGATTCAGGTCTGTGGCACGTAAACCCCAAATCTTGCAAGCGAAGTGAATGTTATGGCTGTCGTGAACCTTACTTAGGTGATAGAAACTGCCTGGTTGTTTGGGATAAGGTAGGGTATCCTTGCGACCATTGTGTTCAATGGTGATGTAACCCTCTTCAATGTCAATGTTTGGTGTACCGTACTCACCCATTGTTCCCAGCTTGACCAAATGGCAATTGGGAAAATCTTGCTGCATTGCATAGAGTAGGTTCAGGGTTCCTACAACGTTATTGACCTGAGTGAGGACGGCATGTTCTCGGTCAATCATCGAATACGGTGCTGAGCGTTGTTCTCCAAAGTGGACAATTGCCTCTGGCTCAAACTCGTGTAGTGCCTTGCTCAGAAAACCGTAATCAGTGATATCGCCGACAAATAGGTCAATGGATTTGCCGGTCAGATCATGCCATCGTTCTAGGCGTTTCTGAATCGGTGCGATGGGAGTGAGAGTTTCTACGCCTAGTTGCGTATCCCAGTGACGGCGCACCATACTATCTACGATGCCGACCTCATAACCTTTGTTAGAAAGATGGAGCGCAGTTGCCCAACCACAATAGCCATCGCCGCCAATAACCAGGACTTTCATACCTTAATCCATAATTTTTGCTTACCGATATTCGGTAAATTTACCAGGTTTATGTCCCTTATTAACCATCTCATCTAAATTAGTTGTATCAGATTGGATGTTAGAAGAGATGATCTTTATTGCGGTGGCTGGTCTTTGGCAATGCTCAATCCGGCGAATCGGTATTTTTTTTTATTGGCTTTTTTTGTCTCATTTTTGCCAAAAGTAGCTTGGAGTCAAATTAGCTCAGATGACACCCTATCAACCAATGTCACAACTCCTGATGGTCTAAATTTTCTTATTAACGATGGCAATAGGGTTCAAAGTAATTTGTTTCACAGTTTTCGAGAATTTTCTGTTCCAATTAAGGGTTCAGCTACTTTCAATAACCCCCTAGATATTGAGAATATCATTGCGCGGATAACAGGTGGATCAGTCTCAGAAATTGATGGTCTAATTCGAGCGAATGGCGAGGCTAATTTATTTCTGATTAATCCCCAGGGCATAGTTTTTGGTCTTGATGCTCGGCTTGAGATTGGAGGCTCCTTTCTTAGCAGTACTGCCAGTAATATCAAATTTGCCGATGGTAAGGAATTTAGTGCTACCAACCCAGAAATAACACCATTGTTAACCATTAATACCCCCATCGGCTTGCAATTTGGCTCAAATCCCGGACAGATTATTAATCAATCAACTTTTGCTCAAACTGGTTTACAAGTGCAACCGGGAAAAACTTTAGCTTTGGTAGGGAGTAATCTAGCTTTAGAAGGCGGTCGTTTGAGGGCAAGCCAGGGAAGAATTGAACTAGGTAGTGTCGCTGCCAATTCTTTAGTGAACCTGGAACCAACTCCCGATGGCTATACCTTCAACTATGACGAGGTGGAGCAATTTCAAGATATCCAATTATCTAACCAGGCTATTGTAGATACCAGTGGCAACGGTGGTGGCAATATCCAAGTACGGGGTCAAGACGTAACCCTATCAGATGTTTCTATAATTGCAGCTGATAACTTGGGAGCGGGAGATAAAGGAAGTTTAACAGTGGCAGCCTCAGAATCAGTGCAACTTTCTAGTAGTGGTTTATTTGCTCGCACTGCTGGAAGTGGAGATGCCGGAGACTTAACTGTTAACACACAACGGTTGCTACTTCAAGATGGAGCGCAGATTTCGACTATTACCGTCGGAGATGGGGGGAAGGGAGGAAATTTGACAGTAAATGCCTCTCAATCTATTCAGCTGATTGGCTTCTCTAGCGATCAATTTTTAAGGATGAGAACCTTTTTACCCTTTGATAACCGGATACCTAGTGGTCTGTTTGCTAACACTTTAGGTAGAGGGGATGGAGGGAAACTAACGATTAATACCCAACAATTGAATATTGAGGGTAAAGCAAACGTCAATGTTACAACTTTCGGTGCAGGAAGGGGAGGAAATCTGGAAATTAACACAGAGCGTTTAATTGTCCAGGATGGTTCACAAATTGCTGCTGGTACTGCTCAACCAGAAGGGGGAAACGGGGGAAGTTTAACGGTAAATGCCACTGAATCAATACTACTGAGTGGTAAGTTTGTTGATGCAAATACTAATAGAGTCTCTCCTAGTGGCTTATTTGCTCAAACTCTAGGAACTGGTAGAGGAGGAGATATGACAATTAGAAGTGGCAAGCTAATTGTTCAAGATGATGCTCAAATAACAGTGGCTAGTTTTGGCTCAGGAATAGCGGGAAATCTAAATATTACTGCTAATTCAGTTGAGCTAGATCAAGGTATAGTTACTGCCAGAACAATGAGTTCAGAAAATGGCGGTAATGTCGAGCTAAACATTGATGAGCTTTTGCTCTTGCGTAACCAAAGTCAAATCTCTACTAATGCTGGTCAGCCAAATATTGGTGGCAATGGTGGCAATATTGAAATTAATACCAACTTCATTGTTGCTGTCCCAACAGAAAACAGTGATATTACTGCTAATGCCTTCAAGGGACGAGGTGGTAATATTAACATCACTGCTAAAGGCATTTTTGGTATTGAGGTTCGGGAGGCTATTACTCCTCTGAGTGATATTACGGCTGATTCTGGTTCTGGAATAGATGGAGTAGTAGAAATCAATACTCCTGAAGTTGACCCCAGCCAAGATGTAGGGGAACTACCGAGTGAAATTTTTGATCCGACACAGCTGATAGCTAATAGCTGCTTGGCTAGTAACCTTGGTCAAGGAGGTAGTTTTATTATCATTGGAGCTGGTGGTTTATCCACCATACCTGATGACCTGGCTGTTTCGCCTTTCCATACTTATGAGATACCTGGGGAGTCAAGTAATGATACTCCTGAGAGACAGTCTTTAATTATTGGCAGGGCTGATGCTAATTCCCGGCAGCCAGGAGATCCGATTATTGAGGCAGGAGGAATATATCGCCTAGGGGACGGTCGTGTCGTTTTAGGTAAGAGGTGTTTGTGATTGAATTTGTAATTAAATTGCCAGAATTGGAAATTGATTTGCCGTATAAAGGAAAGATACACTGGCAATTTCCCTTTATATTGATAAATGTGAGCTGAAAGACTTGATCATAAGTTTGCAGCCAATGAATTTAGCGAGGAACAAGCTTATGTAAACTTGAGATAATTTGAGGCAAATATTATAGACTTAAGAATATTCAATTTGACGTTGCTTATAATTACCCCACTCCAGCTAGGAGTGGGTTTTCTTTTTGAAGGAAGAGGGAGATGAGGGCAACAAGTTTAAATTTAACATTTTTTAACTTATACTCTATCTCCTTAACTGATTAGCATTAAGGAATGAGTTGGGAAATTAAATGTACGAGCTTAAACTAAAATCGCTATAAATATTTTTATAATATCGCTATTCTGAGTAATAGTTAGAGTCAAGCCTGACGAATAAATAGCAAATCAGAAAGCTAAATTTGTCAGTTTCAGACAACATACAATTATGAGTCAAGCAAAATCTCAATCATTCAAGCAAAGATTCTTAGTGATTGATGACCATGAAGCAATTTTAGAGGGAACAGTACCAGCCTTACAGAAACAATATCCTCAGACGGAAATTTTTACTGCCCAAGACCGACAGAATGCTCAACTCAAACTAGAAGGATACCACCCCGATTTGGTAATAATTGACCTAAGTATACCGGAGAAACCTGGTGACTTGGCTAATCCTGAGGTGGGAATTCAGTTTGTTAAAGCTTTAATGAGCAGTACTCCTGCTCCTAACATTATGGTTCTAAGTACGGATGTTAAACCTCTGGTGCGCTTGAAGCCAATGATTAATACCTATGAAGGTGGCTTTGCTGCTATGGATAAATCCTTACCAATTAAGGAGATGCTCAGACTAATTGATGTGGCTTTGCGAGGTTCAATTAATTTACCACGTCAAGTGCGATCGCGCCCAGAATTTGACCGTAAATGGCTCGAATTACTGCAACTAAAATTTGAAGAGGGATTAACGGATAAAGCAATTGCTCAACGTATGGGAGTAAGCGATCGCACCGTGCGTAACTACTGGATTAGGATTCAAGATACCCTAGGTATCTTCGATGAACCGGATAAAGACATACGCCTGCAAATTCAAATTGAGGCAAGGAAGATGGGCTTGATTAACTAAATTAATAATACCAGATTGATCATAAAAACTGAATTGTGAATCTTCAAGATTGGCTCAAAATCAAGGGAAAACTAAAACTATGGCGTGAAATAATTTTACCAGGATTCACTCTGGTAGGATTACTAATAATAATGCGTCTTGCTGGCTTTTTTGAGGTCTTTGAGTTAATGGTCTTTGACGACTCTCTCAGACGCCGTCCTCCTGAAGCTGTAGATCAAAGGGTTGTAATTGTCGGAATTGATGAGGATGATCTTAAAGCAGTAGGTGGCTTTCCTGTTCCGAATAAGCAATTAGCAGAAATACTTAAAATTCTACATAAACATGAACCTAGAGTAATTGGTCTTGATTTATTTCGAGATTTGCAGGATTCTCCAGAACGGGATTTGCTCTCTCAAACCTTGCAAGATATTCCTAATATTATTGGGGTAGAGGTAGCATTGAATCAAGGGGAAGATTCTAATGTTCAACCTCCTTCTGAGTTACCTTCTACTCGAGTCGGATTAGCCGATTTTGTGGTCGATCCTGATGGTAAAATGCGCCGTGGTATCCTAGCTGCTAGACCTTGGCAAGATGAAATTAAGTATTCCTTTGCTTTAGTACTTGCCAAAAGTTATTTAGAATCAGAAGGCATTTCCTTTAAACATGGTAATAGTTCCCGTGACCCCATTAGCTTGGGAACTACTGAGTTACCCCGCTTTTTATCTAATTGGGGAGGGTATGTAGGAGCAGATAGCAATGGTAATCAGATATTACTAAATTTTCGTGCTCATCGAAAACCCTGTCGAGTCATTTCTTTAGCAGATATTCTCGAAGAAAAATTTAATCCCAATTGGATTGGCGATCGCATCGTCATTATTGGCATGACAGCAGCTAGTGTTAAAGATGAATATATGACAGCGGCTGTCAAAAGTTCAATTTTTACTGAAAGCCAAGAATATTGGGAACGATATAACAGTTATAAACTTATTTATGGTGTAGAAATTCATGCCCATCTTACCAGTCAAATTGTTAGTGTAGTTCTCGATGGACGACCTTTGCTAAGAGTTTGGTCAGATTTTTGGGAATACATCTGGATTTTGTCATGGGGACTGTTAGGAATTAGTTTAGGCATTATTTTCTCTCCATCCTGGAAAAGTTTTTTAAGTATTGGTATTGCTAGTCTTGGACTTATTTTAATTTGTTATCTACTATTACTTTTAGGTTGGTGGATTCCAGTATTACCAAGTTTATTAGCTCTCTGTTCAGCCGGTTTAACCACATCATTGGTTGATTTAAATTTGCGACTTGAACTTGAACAGCGTCGTTTAACTATTGAGCGTACTTTTGAGGCTGTACATAACGGTCCCCTACAGCATTTAGCCGTAATTTTAAGAAGCACAGATGAGAATAAACTGTCAGCTGAGCAGCTGCGCATACAGCTACAATCTCTGAATCGAGAGCTAAGAAGTATTTACGAGTCGATGAGACAGGAATTATTAAATCGAGATGAAAGTTTTTACCTAGATGATGACTTAGCTTTAGATTTAGAGTCACCCATTGCTGAACTTCTGTATCAAGTGTATGACCACACTTTGGACAGAGATTTCCCCGGATTTTCTACTATTGTTACCTACATTCCTCCCAATTTTGCTTCTTTAGAAGACTCTGGCTTAAGTTCTGAACAGAAACGAGGTTTATGTCTTTTTCTTCAGGAAGCATTATGTAATGTGGGAAAACATGGAATAGGAACGACACGTCTTGATGTTGTTTGTAAAAAAGAAACTGATTGGTATCGTCTTAGCATTATTGACAATGGTGTAGGTATAACTTCATCAGCAGTAGTTAGTAGTCAAGGAAGCAAGCAAGCCGAAGAGTTAGCGAGACAACTTAGGGGTAGATTTCAACGAAAACCTAAGCATCCCCAAGGAACTATCTGTGAGTTAGGTTGGCCGATATCTATAAGTCGGAGTTGGCGATTTAAGCTGAGGCGTATAAGTCTAAATTAATCTTTCTTAATCAGTGCGTAATTCAACTTTAAAACATTGTAGTTAATGAAACTAGAGCTTTTGCGTAAGCAGTACAGAAAAGCTTGATAAATAATATAGATAGCCCTTTACTGGAATTGTAGGGAATTTGGGAGGTATGACAAGTGGATATTAAAAGAATTGCTAGCTTGGCTGTGAGTTTATCATTACTACTACCGACACTTGCATTAGCTAACGGTCAAACCGTTGACGATCCTCCACCCTATACCAGTGGAAGATCGGGAGGTTCTAGAGGCTGTAGCACTAACCGTCTAATTACAGCAGAAAATCCACCAACCTTAATTCTACTGGCACCTAGTCAAGGTTTTGGTCAGACTACCAATACTCGTCCCAGCTTTGCTTGGTTTGTCAACGAGCCTGAACCAAAAGAGATGGAGTTTAGGTTATATAAATATGACTCTGCTAGTCAAGAAGAAGAGTTAGTTACCAAGATTCACGATAAAAACTTCAAGAGTTCGACCGGAATCATGGTACTGTCTCTTGGAGCTCCTCTTCCTGAGTTATCAGTTAATCAGACCTATGTTTGGCAAGTAGTACTAAAATGTGAGTCTGGTCAACCTGATAGCTATTTATCTGCTGATGCAGCCATTAAAGTTGTAGATTTACCAGCAGAATTAGCCACTAAGTTAGCTGACGAAGAAGATATTTTGAAAAAAGCGGCTCTCTACCAAAATGCTAATCTTTGGTATGATTCTTTAAATATGGCTATAACAGCTAAGTCAGAACCACAGGGAGAAGAACTAATGCTTTCCTTGTTAGAGCAGATAGCGGACAACAAACAAGAAAGTAGTAAATTGCAAACCAGTTCAATTTATCAAGTAAAACCTTAGAGAATCAGGCTTGTTCGCCTGCTTCCGATTAAACTATCAGGCATTTCAGTTGGCTATAAGTAGCTGTAATGATTACGCAATCATTGACAATAAGGTTTAAATGACGAATAGTCTACTTGTTACTTTACCCAAATAAATTACAAGCAAGCCAGACTAAAAAGCAATTATAACCAGCTACCAACCAAAATAAAAGAGGCCCAATATCCAGGATGTTTGTAAGGACCACTAGGGTGCTTTTCCAACCAATGTTTTTGAGTAGTTTGCAAAGCTTCTGCTTTACTTAAACCAGCTTGTAAACTTTGATAAAAACCAGTAATCAACTCCGCTGTCGCCTGATCGTCAACTCGCCATAAAGAAGCTACAGTACTTTGAACTCCAGCTTGTAAAGCAATACCTGCAATACCTAAAGCATCACGTTCACTACCAACAGCCGTTTGGCAAGCTGTTAAAGTCAGTAAGTCTAGTACCCTATCACTATTATCTCTGTTTTTAACCATTTGGTATAGTTCATTGATGGTTAGCAGTTCATTAAAATCATTATTATTTTCTCCTCTTACTAAGTTACCCGTTACCAAAAAAGTTTGTTTAGCATCAAAACCAAATTGAGCATGAGTTGCTAGATGTAAAATAGAAGGAGACTTACTATTTAATTCTTGTTGTAAACGCTTAGGAGTGAAATCACTATCGAGTATTCCTTGAGTAGTCGGTATTGTTGCTTGGATATTATTGATTTCCGACTCAACATATCTAAGGGGCGGAAAATAGGTTTGACTATCAATTGCTGATGGCTGACTTAAACCAAACGCCACTACTTTTAATTTTCCCCTCTCCAAGCTTCGAGGACTAGTTAGGGTTAACGTCTGTGTATTCGCGATCGCATATTTCTCAACCAAGAATTGCTGACCATCATAAAGTGCAGCCATCGGTATACTGCGTAAGATACCATCCTGCATAAAAACTAAAGTCTTAATATTAGCTTGCTCTAAATCAGCGGCAAAAGGAGTAATAAACCAATCATATAACTGTTTAGCTCTTTCTCGGTAAGAATGCGCTCGGTCAAAACGCATTTCTAGATTCAGACGAAAATCATTGATAATTTCCCTTGCTTCTTGGCTACTTACTGGTAACCAACGCATTTGTGACTTAAAGTTACCCTCTTTATCCGGTAACGTCAGAATAATAGCAATACGATCCTCAAGGATAATTGAATTAAAAATCGCCACTTGAGAATTAGCCAGATAATCTACTTCCTGATTAAAAGTAATTTCACATTCATCACCTAGATAATTTTGTATTTCTGCCAGCCTTAACTCATCAATAGTTGCCAATGCTGACTGCAACTGGGCTTGATAATCTGCTCCCTGATTAAAATTAGTCGCATGCTTTAATCTAAGTTCAGCCAATTGACGGTAGACGGGTTCAACCATCTCCTGGAAATCTAGCTGAAAATCCCGACTAGCGATCGCCAAATCTCCCTTAACAGATTTGAGAGTCTCAAAAGAACTTTGGTAAGCATTAATTGCCTCAGTCTCCTTACCTTGTCCTCTCAATATACGTCCTTCCTGCCACTGCCAAAGATAAAGAATTTCTGGTTTAATAGTAGCCAGTTGAGCCTGATGAGTCAGACTTAAGGCCTGCTGAGACTCACCCCTACATTCATAAACATGACCTAAGCGACCAAAAGCAAAAGACTTCGCAGTCTCATCTTGTATTTTTTCGGCAATTGTAACTGCTTTTTCCAGTAATTCTCTACCTTTTACCGATGAGTCTGTTGTTGGGCATTGAGTATTAGGGTCAAAATTAAAGCTATTTAAATCCAGTTGAGATTTCTCTAAAAAATTGGCAAATTTAATAGTAGCATAGACTTTTTCGCGAGAATCAGGAAGACTCTCTAGAAGAACTAAACCTTGTTTAATAAGGAGTTTAAAATCCGCTGCCTTAACTTGAGGATTACGCTGAGCCGGCACAATTAAATTAAGTAAAGCTCGCATTTCTGCAATTTGGTCATTTTCAGTACGAGCCATTATCAAACTTGCTTCAAACCTTTCAGCAGCAAGATTTTCATAGCCTTGAGCCTTCTCGAAAAAAGCCTGTGCCGCCTTTTCATCACCTGTTTGCTGCGCCAACTGAGCATAACGATAATCACGCCTAGCAAGGGAAGTGTAGATATTACCCAAACCATTTTGAGCCGCTAGGATAGAAGCTGGTTGTCCAATTTCACTAGCAATTTCTAAACTATTTCTTAAATATTTAATTGCTAAATCATAGTGGGCTTGGAGGTGATAGATATTACCCAAACTCCCTAAAGCAGCAGCTTCCCCCAAGTAATCTGATTGAGAGCGAGCAATTTGTAAAGCACTACTTTCCTGACAATCCTGACTTAAGGTATCCCTATTGCAGAGAAGAGTCAGAGCTTTTCTCTGTTCTCCCAAACTGCTATAGGCTTGAGCTTGTTCTGTCAACATTCGTCCTAATAACACCCTATTACCGGTCTGACGGCAATAACTAATCACTCTATCTAGTTGAGCGATCGCCTCTTCAACCTGTCCCAGTTGCTGATAGCCTCGCGCCAGATATTTCCAAACCCTAACCTGTTCCTCACTAGGAATACCATCTTCCCCAGAATCTTGCTCAACCCTTCGCCAAAACTCAACTGCCCCTTGAATATCCCCCGAATGATAACTATCAATACCCTGTTGCATTAATTGAGTTGCCTCTGAAGATTGAGCGATCGCCCCTTGTCCCAATTCCGAAGATATAACTTTAGAAGGAATATAACTTAAGCAGAGACAAGCTAGAAAACTGCTCAAGAAAAGTAACATCAACAAGTAACGAAAACTAACTTGGCAAAGTTTCCTCCCCATTAAAATATGGCAAAAGAGTTTTATTTTCATATTATTTGCCCAGATTGACGATTGCTTCTAGACTATTTAACCTTAAGAGACTGTTTACAAAGTAAATCTTAAGACAGCTAGAGTTTTGAATATTGGTGGGTTACGAATGAATTAACACTTACCCCTACCAAAATATAAAGAAAAAAGCTCCACAGCTAATCAATCTGGGAGCTTGAAATCACAAATAAGGAAGAGAAACTATATCAAACCTAGAAAACAAAATTGCGAGAACTATTCAAAGCAGCAACAGAAACATTATCAACCTGTAGCAATTGCTGGAAACTAGCACCACCAGTCAGACCATCGGCATCAATCTCGACATTAGTACCAGAATTACCCTGCACTAAACGCAGATATTGATCCCCTAGGGGGTCACTACCCTGATAACCCAGACTATCGAGAAGATTAGTTAAGACAATCTTGTCAGCACCAACTTGAAAATCAGTGATGTGATCGCCAGCATCGGTCAAATTGTTATAAACAAACTGGTCATTACCAGCATCACCCGTTAAAATATCATCACCTCCCAGACCAACAATGCGGTCATTACCATCAGTACCCGTCAGAGTATCAGCCTCAGAAGTACCAATAACCTCATTCAAACTAGCCATAGCACTGAGTCGAACCTTAGCAGCAGACCGAGTAGGAAGAGTGCGAATCGTACCAAAAACATCAGCATCACCATTAGAGGCACTATTGCTGAAATATCTCACATTACGACCAGTAACATTAGCACCATCTTGAACGAAAATTGCGCCACCTCGACCTTGACCATTGGCAAAACCAGTTCCACCCGTAGCGGAATTGCTCGAAAAGGAACTATCACTTATATTCAAAGTAGCGCCACTTCTGACAAAAACTGCTCCTCCCAAGCCAGCACCACCGCCACCATCGCCACCTAGACCTCCAGCACCGCCTTCAGCACCACTGAATGTGCCTGACTGATCACCAACTTGACCATTGGCACCAGTACCGCCATTACCAGCAAAAGCACCACCAAAACCACCTAGACTTCCAGAACCAGCACGGGCTAAGTCATCGACAAAACCGCCAGCACCTGTGCCACCGCCGCCGCCACCGCCGCCGCCGCCAGCACCAAAACCACCATTACCACCAAAACCACCGTTACCACCGTTAAAAGGTCGGCCATTATTACCGCCACTGCCGCCGCCACCGCCAGCAGAACCACCACCAGAGCCAAAGCTGCCAACTCCACCATTGCTACCCGGACTACCTGGAAAGAGAGTAAATGCCCCAGAGCGTCCTTCGCCTCCACTACCTCCACTACCTCCAGTTCCCCCACCTGCTAGACCTAAACTAGTTAAATCTGCATTGCTCAAGCCATTGAGAGTTCCACCAATACCTCCAGGGAAGCCATTTTGACCGTCCTGGCCTGAACGAAATAGCAACTGAGCAGAGTTGTTTCCTCCTCTTCCTCCATCACCACGGCCATTACTACCATTACCACCAATTGCTTGGTTAGCAATGAATGAAACATTGTCCACTGTGACAGAACCGCTGTTGATGAATAGTGCGCCACCTAGACCTGCGCCACCACCACCACCACGGATACCGTTACCACCTCTAGCTAAACCATCAGTTAATCTCAGGTCAGAAAAGCTAACATTAGCACCATTGATCGTGAAGAGTTGATGTTGACTACTACCAGTGACACCTGTAAAGCCATTAAGACCAACAAAGTCAATGTCATTACCTGTAGAAATGGTCGGTAAAGAACTATTGAGGATAACAGAACGGTTCAGGCGAATGGTATCACGACCAGGGGTTCTCGCTGCGGCAAAAATTGCTTCCCGCAAACTGGTTAAACCATCGCTAGCAACAACATCATTGCTAGTATCAACATCAAAAGTAATTAAAATTCCTTGATAGGCTTCTCTCACCTCAACAGGAAATGCCAGGGGGGTTTCAATTTCACCTGTAGTTACAGTTAATTCCCAATCTCCACCTAAAGCAGCAGAACCCGTGAGAGTTTCAGAAGCAGCAATCTTTGCTCCTGTTAATTTACTTAATTGATGTACAAAGGTTTGACCCAAATTTCCTTGAGCCACATGGCAACCATAGAGGAGAATTTCTGCCGATGCTGTGAGGGACTCTGACCATTGCTGTAATTGCTCAGCATAGATGGCTAAGTTATCTATATTTAACTGAGTAGAACCTAGTTGTAAACTACCTGGCTGACCGTGGGAAACAATGTGAATACTTTCAAGGGAGTTACGTCTGGCTAGAACATCACTAATTTGTTGAACACCATCTAGTGCTGAACTAAGAACAATGACATCAGTATTCGGGTCTACAGTTGTTATGAGGCTCTCGTAATCATCAACAGCCGAGTCAAGAAAGATGATGGTGTTGCTAGGGAGAAAGCTGGGGTAGATATCAGCTATTTCAGGAAAAGTTCGTAGTTGGTTGTTAAGTTGAAGATTGGACATGATTGTTTTCTTTTTTTGTTTAGTTTTTTATTGCCTGTTTGGCTCGTCTTTCTAAACTAAACAAAAATCATGTCTAATTCTTTCTGTAAAAGGAAAACCAATTGCCAATTTTGGTAAATCATTTTCCTAATCTGGATTTCTCATTTGAAAACATCAACTTTAACTTTGTCGAAATTATATACTATATATTTCAATCCTAATAAAGCTTCAATCTCTCGCAACTTAGCATACTGCGTCTCAGTCAGCTCACACTCAAACACACCATACTGTATCCACTGCCCTTAGGACTTGAGAATTTTGTGGATTTTAGTCCGGCGCTTATCCTCCGGAATATCAGAAGAGACAACTACATACATCATTAATATTTCTCAAATTATTTAAGACCGCTATAGCAATATCTATAATTTCTACTAGATTTCAATCGATACAATTTAGCCTTCTGCTCCAAACTGCTTGCAATTAAGTGTAATACGCAGAACCCTAGAATACTTAAATCTACTTAACTTGAAACGAAATACAGTTGAAATACAGCTTAACTTTTGAGCAACTAACTCACAAAAACTATTGCAAATAAAAGTGAAACAATATTTACTTAAGCCTCATGTATGGGCTTTTTTATTATAGAATTGAATTCAGAAATTTTAAACTTAGGATTAAAGCCATGCCAGCGGCAGTGGGAGTAATCGAAACGTTAGGTTTTCCAGGTGTTTTAGCAGCAGCAGATGCTATGGTCAAAGCAGCTCAAGTAACGCTGGTTGACTATGGCAAAAATGAGAGTGGTCGCTTTATGGTACAAGTGCGAGGCAGGATTTCTGAAGTAAAAACCGCTGTAGCAGCAGGAGTTGAAGCCGTAGAAAAGACTTACGGTGCTGAGCTGACCTCTCAATATATTATCCCCAATCCTAACGAAAATGTAGAGACTGTTCTACCTATTGACTATACTGAGCCGTCCGAAGCATTCCGATTTTTGTAATTGGATTTAGTAAAACTCAAAATAGTGAAATATTAGTGCTTATTTCCAATATAAGTAGCGAATCCTCGTACAATTAAATACTGGGTCTAGAATATTTCAATAAATTTAGGAGAGTTGATAATGGCACTACAGGCGGTAGGATCACTTGAGACTAAGGGCTTTCCTGGTGTTCTAGCAGCAGCAGATGCCATGGTCAAAGCTGGTAGAGTCACTCTAGTCGGCTATATCAGAGTCGGTAGCGCCCGCTTTACCGTAAATATTCGGGGGGATGTTTCTGAAGTGAAAACATCCATGGATGCTGGAATTGCAGCGGTGGAAAAAGCCTACGGTGGTACCCTAGAATCCTGGGTAATTATCCCTCGTCCCCACGAAAACGTCGAGGCTGTCCTGCCAATCGGTTATAGTGACGACGTTCAACAGTACCGAGACGCTGTGGAAAATCCAATAGTACAAATGCGACCCAATGGTTCTCAGAGGTAGTTAAGTTCAGTAGGAAATAACAGATGGATTTTCTCTATGCGGGCGCTGCTTGCTAGCACCCGCATGATTTTTGTGGAAATTTGCTCAACCATCTCCTTGACGAAGACCCAAAGAACGGGCAACCCGTTCCGATTGCTCATAATCATTAGCAATGCGATCGCCGGTTTTGACATCAAACCAGTGAATCGACTCGGCCGGTATTGCTAAGGTAACGTCTTCTTCAGACCAAGTCAGATTAGTAGGTAACAAAGCACGAACTGTAACTGACTCAGGGCCTGGAATCCTAACACTAATTAGGTTCTGCATGCCCAAATTTTCCACTAAGAAAATTCGACCCTTAATTGTCTGTTCATCTTCCGGTTTAGCAAAGGAGACATCCTCCGGGCGAATACCCAGTACTATTTGTGGTGGAACCTTGTCGATGTTTGGCAGTCCAATTTGGTAATCTCCCAAAACAGCATGGTTACCCTGACACTTAATAGTTAGTAAGTTCATTTGAGGAGAACCAACAAAACCCGCCACAAACTGATTAGCTGGTCGAGTATAAATCTGCTGGGGTGCGTCCAACTGCTGTACATCACCTTCATAGAGTACAGCCACCTTAGTTGATAGGGTCATCGCCTCTGTTTGGTCGTGGGTGACGTAGACTACAGGAGCATTTTGGCTGGCAAATAACTGTTTTAAATCTGCCCTTACTTGTTCTCGCAACAAGGCATCCAGGTTACTTAAAGGTTCATCAAGTAAAAAGACATCTGGTTTTCGCACCAAGGCCCGTCCTAAAGCGACCCTCTGTCTTTGACCACCGGACATCTGACCCGGTTTGCGATCCATGAGATGTTCTAGTCCCAAGGTATCAGCAACTTCCTTTACGCGCTGACGAATTTCTTCAGAGGGTGTTTTGCGGATTTTCAGACCAGCGGCAATGTTTTCATAGACCGTCATGTGAGGATAAAGGGCATAGCTTTGGAAAACCATGGCAATATTGCGATCGCCTGGCCTAACCTTGGTCATGTCGCGACCCTTGATCATTACCTTGCCACGGGTTGGTTGTTCCAAACCAGAAATTAAGCGTAGCAGAGTAGATTTACCACATCCGGAAGGACCAAGTAGGGTAAGAAATTCTCCTTCATCTACATCAATGCTGACATCCTTAACTGGTATAACCTTAGAATTATAGGTTTTGTTGAGATTTTGTAGTTCTAATTTTGCCATTGTTTTTAAGTGGGCAATTACCCATAACTAAAGTTTTCTAACTCTTCTCCCTGTTGCAAGAGTGCCTGTTCCCTGTTCCCTTATAAAAACTATCCCTTAACAGCACCAGCCGTTAGACCTTGAACAATCTTGCGCTGGAAGAATAGCACTAGTAAAATCAAGGGCAATGTTCCCAATACTGTAGCAGCAGCAATGGGACCATAGGGGATTTCTAAGGCTGATGCCCCACTTAATTGAGCAGCGGCAACAGGAATTGTCTTCAGATTTTCCCGTGTAATATAGGTGAGGGCAAAGATAAACTCATTCCAAGCAAAAATGAAGGTAAGAATACCTGTTGTAACTAGGGCAGGTAAAGTCATAGGTAGGACAATTTGAGTTAACGTTTGCCAGGTGTTGTAACCATCAACTTTAGCTGCATCTTCCAAGTCTTTCGGTAATTGCAAGAAAAAGCTACGCATCACTAAAATTGTCAGGGGTAAGTTGATGCCAATGTAGGGAATAATTAAGGCTAAATAGTTATTACCTATTCCCAATGTTTGAATAACTTCTAATAATCCCAAGAATAAGAGAATAAAGGGGAATAAGGTGACAATCAAAACCCCGGCGAGAAGAATTTTTTCTCCCTGGAGATTCAGTCTGGATAGGGCGTAAGCTGCCGGTGCTCCGATTGCTAAACAGAGAATAGTAGAAGTTATGGAAACGAAAGCACTATTGAAAATATATCTGGCAAAGGAAGGACTACGGGTAAACAAGCCAAGGTAATGTTCTAAGGTATAGCGACCGGGAAAATAAACGTTGGGAACGGCGGTTATGTCTTCGTTTACTTTAATGGAAGTAAGTATTTGCCAGAGAACAGGTGCTAAACAAAAGATTACAAGTAGGACTACTGCTATGGGCAGGATAACTTGTTTGAGGATATTGAATCCACTGCTTTTATTAGTAGTGTTTGGTGAGTCTTGGATTTGTGTCATAGGACTTAAAATGGAAATAGGAAATCGAAAATGGCGATCAGTTATTCATTGTTAATTGCGAAACCCTTGTCGTGCGACTATCTTGGTCGCCACTTATGCCCAATTTAAATGCGTAAATTAATCCTCCGTATTTTCTGTTTCTTGTCTTTTCTAGACTAAAAGTTGATTTTTCAGGCAACTTTAGTTCGCAATTTACTTAGTAAGAAACTGACAATTGCTACAGCGGTGACTAGTAATAGAAATGTAACTACAACTAAGGCTGCTCCGTAACCAAAGTCTAGGTAGCGCATAACTGTAGCATAAATGTAGAGTGAAACCATCTCTGTTGCGCCACCCGGGCCTCCTCCTGTCATCACTTGGATTAGGTCAAAGATACCGAAAGCTTGAGCAAAGCGGAAGAGCAAGGCAATCAAGATTTGCGGCATCAGTAGAGGCAAAGTAATTTGAGTAAAACTTTGCCAAGGTGATGCTCCATCAATAGCGTAGGCTTCGTAGAGGTCTTCAGAAATTGACTGTAAGCCTGCTAGTAGTAGGATACTAATAAAGGGTGTGGTTTTCCAAACATCGGCGGCAATTACTACACACATTGCCCAATACGGATTACCTAACCAATTAACTCCCTGATTAATGATGCCTAGACGCATTAAAATATCGTTCCAAACACCAAACTGATCGTTAAAAATCCAGGCCCAAGCAATACCAATTAAGGCGGTGGGTAAAGCCCAAGGGATAATTGCCACAGTTCTAACTATTCCCCTTCCTCTAAATGCCTGGTTGAGAATTAAAGCAACTGCCATTCCTAGGAGTAGCTCAATAACTACCGAAGCAGATGTGAAAATGGTTGTATTCCAAAGAGTTTGCCAGAAACGACCATCCCCTGCCATACGCACATAATTATCTAAACCCGTGAAGACTGTCTCTAACTGCGTACCTAGGTTTCTTGCAAAGAAACTCAACCAAAAGGAACGCAAAATGGGATAGGCATAAACTAGGGCAAAAATCAATAAAGCTGGCATTAATAAAAGCCAACCAGTTTTTCTCTCTTGTGCTCTAATTGGGTCAGTTGTCATGAGTTATTGGATTTGTAAAGGGTCAAAAGTTATTTCTGAACCGGAATCAACAGGATTTACAACTTAGATATGTAAAGTAGCTTTAATTCTCCGTATACCAAAGCGGTCAATGCTCAAGGATGCACCTCATTCGTAGTGGTAGTGACGTTGTGTAGCGTCTACTGGGCTAAGGTAGGCAAACCTAGTTCCCTGTTGCCTAAAAAAAAGCTATTTCTTTATTGCTCCTTTGAGTACCCTGCGTGTTTCTCCAGCAGCAGATTGCATCGCTTTTTCTGGAGGCATGATATCTGCGATCGCAGCACTGAGGTAACGCTGTAAAATGTCTGATGCCTGGGCATATTGAGCAATAGGCGGACGTAAAACTGCGCTTTCAACTACTTCTAATAAGTCTGGGTAGTAGCTGTACTTAGCAACAATTTGTGGGTCATTGAAAAGACTTTTCCGACTCGGTACATAGCCTGTTTCTAGGACAACTTGACGTTGTGCTTCTTCACTTGTAAAGAACTCAATGGCTTTCCAGGCTTCCTCCGGGTGGCGTGTACTTTTGGCAATACCTAAACCCCAACCTCCTAAACAAGCACCACTACTTTTACCAGGTTCATGCACCATTGGTTTAATGGCAATCTTACCGGCAATTTGCGAATCACCTGAGTTTGCCAGAGGCCAGACATAAGGCCAGTTACGCAAAAAGACAGCTTGACCACTTTGGAATAAGCGTCTGGTTTCTTCTTCTTGGTAGGTAGTAACACCACTAGGAGAAATACCTTCCTCAATTGTGCTATGCAGAAATTCTACAGCTTGTATTGCTTCAGGTTGATCGAGTCCAACTTCTAAAGTTTCTGGGTTAACCCAAAAGCCGCCAAAACCCTCCAAGATTTCCACAAACATGGCGGGCAATCCTTCGTATTGTCTGCCTTGCCAAACATAACCCCAGGTAGCTGCATTTTGCTCTTGCAAGTTTTGAGAAATTTCCATCAATTCCTCAAATGTTTCTGGTGGTTGGTAACCGGCTTTATCCAGTAAATCTTTACGGTAGTAAAGCATGCCAGCATCAGAACGGAAAGGCATGCGATAAAATCCCTCTCCGAAGCGTCCTGCGTCTACATCTTTTTGCAGGAAGGCTTGCAAATTTTCTGGGGAAACTTGCTCGGATAAATCCATCAACCAACCTGCCGCAGCGAATTTGGGAGCCCAGATAACATCCATGTAGATGAGATCGTAGGGAGAATCACCCAAAATAAAAGCTGAGGTGTAGAGATTTTCCATCAAGTCTGTGGCATTGGGTCCTTCGAGAATCTTAATCTTAATATCTGGATTCTCTGCTTCAAATTTCTTGACAAGCAGCTCATTCCAGTACTGAACTTCTGGGGCGTTCATCAAGAGGGTAAGTTCAACTGGTTGCTGGGTAAAGGCTGGTAGTATCCAGAATTGAAATACAATAATCCAGGCGACTAAAATACCTGCTAAACGAGGAATTCCTAATTTTCTAACTAGTTGTTGGAGGAATTTGCGTAGTCTGTCTAATTTTTGTCTCATGGTATTAATAAAACTTACGCAATTAGCCAATGCTTAAATTGCTAGATTAACATCTGCTGTTACTACTGAAAGTTATTAAGGATGTTTTGTGTTAATCACTTGTGTGAGTCAACGGCAAGAGTAAAGCTAAACTTGGAAGTTAATGACTAACTCAAGGTTAGTTAAGAGATGTTAGTAGAAATTAATACTACTCCCTAGGCACTAGATTAGACATATTTGTGCTAAAACTCAAATTCGGTGCGGTACGATGCCATAGGTTAAGTACCTAGCTAGAGTTTAGTAAGTATCTCTGAAAATAGAAGCTTTGCTCATTCATGTGACACAACAACATTTTTAACCTCACTTGACAAGATTGTCAAGGGAGCCTTATCTCACATAAACCCCTGTAGATTTTCTTGAAGAAATCGAGATACCAAAGAAATTGCTGGCAGACTAGATATTATTCCAACCGCTTAGGGGCAAGAGATGGGCAGTGAAACATGAGATTCTCTACAAACCAGCCTTCGCAGCTATTTTTGTCACTCTAGAACCGGGTGAGAGCATCACCGCTGAAGCTGGAGCAATGACCAGTATGGATCGTCAAATTACAATCAAGACGGAATTTTCTGGCGGATTCTGTTCTGCCTTGCTTAAAAAATTCTTCGGAGGAGAGTCCTTATTTGTCAATACTTTTAGCAACCGCACTCAGCAACCCCTCAATTTAGTTCTCACCCAGTCCAGCATTGGCGATATTATGGCTGTTGAGTTGGGTAGGCGTGAACTCTATTTTCAACCTGGTGCTTATATTTGCCATACGCCTGGGGTAAAGCTAAGTGTTGGTTGGGCAGGTTTGAAGAGTTGGTTCTCTGGTGAAGGACTATTTAAACTCAAAGTCAGTGGTAATGGTCTGGTTTTCTTTGGTGCCTATGGCGGTTTAAGCAAAAAACATATTAACGGAGAATTTATCGTTGATACTAGTCACCTAGTCGCCTATGAGCCAGGAGTTCGCATGAAGATTGGCTTAGCTGGTGGCTTGCTTAGTTCAGTAACTTCGCAAGAAGGATGGATTAATCGCCTATCTGGTCGAGGTGAAATTTATCTTCAGTCTCGTAGTATCGATAGTTTAGTCAATTATCTACGCCCTAAACTTCGTTAATTTCCTCTTCATCTTTACTAGCTTAAAGCCCGTGGATATAGAACTATTAAATCAACCGGACAGTGCGATCGCTCACGTTGTCCTCGATGCCCAGGAAGAATTAGTGGCAGAGGCAGGTTGTATGATTGCCATGAGTGACTACATCAATGTCAGTACCACCTTATGACAGGGAAGAGGCGGTGGCATTATGGCAGGACTGAAACGCATGGTTGGTGGTGAGTCCCTATTTCTAAGTATTTTCCGTTGTCCTCTAGCAGGTGGTGAAGTTTTCCTCGCCCCCAAATTTATGGGTGATATTCTGCTCTATTCTCTGGATACTCAAGAGTTGGTTGTGCAAGCAACTTCCTATCTTGCTAGTTCTTCCGGTGTCGATATTGATTTAGGATTTCAAGGCTTTAAATCTTTATTTTCAGGTGAGTCAATTTTTTGGTTGACTATTACTGGTTACGGTTCTCTGCTACTCAACTCATTTGGCGCGATTTATGAGGTAGAAGTAGACGGAGAATATATTGTTGATACAGGTCATATCGTTGCCTTTGAAAAGACTCTGACCTTTGAGATTACCAAAGCTAGTTCTAGTTGGCTTGGCTCTTTCTTGGGAGGGGAAGGATTAGTTTGCCGCTTCAAGGGACAAGGAAAGGTTTATTGTCAAACTCACAATCCTCGTGCTTTCGGTCAACTAGTTGGTTCTCAACTGCCAGCGCAATAGCATTATTGTCTATTCCAAATTGAAAAATATGAGTAATGAAATTGCCTATCAAATAGAAAATTCTCCCGCCTATGCTTCTTTGGTTCTTAACTTACAAGCTAATCAAACTGTCCTGGTTGAATCAGGAGCTATGACAGCTATGGATGCTCAAATTAAGATGAAATCAAAAGTGCGAGGTGGTTTACTCAAAGGCATTGGTCGGATGGTAAGTGGTGAATCATTTTTTGTCAGTGAGTTTACTGCTGTAGAACAACCGGGACAAATTTATCTCTCACCGGGCGTACCTGGGGATATTCAACATTATCACCTTTCGGGCAATGGTTTAATAGTACAATCTTCAGGATTTGTTGCCTGTAGTCCGGAAATAGAAATTGATACACAGTTTCAAGGTTTTAAGGGTTTCTTTAGTGGTGAATCATTATTTTTGCTTCGAGCAACAGGTCAAGGTGATTTTTGGTTTAGTTCTTACGGTGCAATTGTAGAAATCTCTGTTGCAGGTAATTATGTAGTTGATACGAGTTACATTGTTGCCTTTGAAGAGAGCCTAAATTACCAAGTTGAAGTAATTGGTGGTCTATCCTTTAGAAATCTCCAAACTGGAATTTTGGGTGGAGAAGGATTAGTTTGCCGCTTTAGTGGTCAAGGACGTTTGTGGATTCAATCCCGTGCAATTTATGGTTTGATTAATTTTTTGAATCCTTTTCGCCCTACCAAAAGCAACTAATAACTAATCCTCCTAAAAATCAGCTAATTCAATGCTCAAAAATGTCTCTGTAGTGTAGTAAATCTAAATCCACAATTACTGGTAAAGCATCAAAACATCTTTGTGCCAACTCCCAACGCTCTTCTCGCTTCAGCATTTTCATCAGTTTTAATCTGACACTTAATAGGTAATTAACATCATTGGCTGCGTATTGCAACTGTTCGTCTGAAAGATCCGCCGAATTACCCCAATCAGAGCTTTGAGAACTTTTGTCTAATTCTACCTGTTCTAGTTCTAGTACTAACTCTTTCAGACCGTGGCGGTTAGTATAGGTGCGAGCTAGTTTGCTAGCAATTTTAGTGCAAAACACTGGATTGACATTGATGCCAAGGTTTTGCTTAAGCATGGCAATGTCAAAGCGAGCAAAGTGGAAAACCTTGATAATATTTCCCGCTTCTAGCAACTTTTTCAGGTTGGCTGCTTCAGTTTGTCCTTTGTCGATGCGCACTACAGTAACTCGACCTTTCTCATCGCACAACTGTACCAGACATAAGCGATCGCGCTGGTAAATTAGCCCCATAGTTTCCGTGTCAATTGCGATTGCTTCTGCTTTCAGGTACTCTTGCAGAAAAGAGTCGGTAAGGTCGCGATCGCACACTTGAAAATCTTGCATTGTCATACTCGTTAAATCATTAGGTAATGGAATTATTTATTAGTTAAGCTGTTCAGCATTTAGATTGGAATACTAAATTCTCTAAAAGGGAACAGGGAACAGGGAACGGGCAACGGGGAATACCCAATTTAAATACACATCAGCTTATGCTTATTAGTTGATGCACTGGCAAAAACTAGTAAATTGCTAAAAACCAATTAAGGGCGTTTGAGGAAAATTTGTGTGAAGTAATACTCATCCTTACTATTTTTAGCAATACCAACACCTGTAAGATTGAAGTCTCCTTGGATATTTTTGAGATGACCAGGACTTTCTAGCCAACCAGCTACGGCCTGCTGGTCTGGATTGGAGTAACCTTGGTTATATGCTAAATTTTCAGCCACACTGCGATAGGCAATTGATTGACTGATTGAATTGATTCTTCCTTCAAATCCTTTGTGGCTAAAGGGCGCTGCACCACTTGCCATGGCCTGAGAATGAACCCTTGCTTGCTGGGCAATTGTCTCATCCCAACTTAGAGATGGTAAGTTTTGGGACTGGCGATATTGATTAATCTGCTGATGGACAGATTTTTCCAAGTTGTTGAATTGAATAGGGTTTGGTTTTTGCGAGGAATTAGAGATTGGTACTCTCTCAGTGGGTAGAGGTTGATTAGTACTCACTACCCCATTACAGCTACTTACTCCACAGACTAAGACAAGTACTCCCAAACTAATCTTGATCAAATGTTTTGGCATTGTTGAGAGGAATTGGGCAAAGAGCCAAGAAAGTTAATTTTCAGCTTGTTTGATGCAAAGTAATGACTAATTTAGCAAATCTCACGCTTTGCCATTTTCTAGGTTAATGAACTTGGCTACAGTTTGGACATCTTTATCTCCGCGGCCAGAACAGTTAATAACAATGCGAGGAGAACCACTCAGCTGAGGACAGAGGGTTTCTAAATAAGCGATCGCATGGGATGTTTCCAAAGCTGGGATAATTCCTTCTAACTCAGAAAGCCGCCGAAAGGCATCAATTGCTTCTTGGTCAGTCACACTATAGTATTCTGCCCTGCCACTATCTTTGAGATAGCTATGTTCAGGGCCAACACCAGGGTAGTCGAGTCCAGCACTAATGGAATGAGCCTCTATTACTTGACCATCATTATCTTGTAGCAAGTAGCTCATTGCGCCGTGCAAAACTCCGGGGCGACCTTTAGTCAATGTGGCGGCGTGTTTTTCTGATTCGACACCTTCCCCTGCAGCTTCAACACCAATTAAGCGCACTGTGGGTTCTTTGACAAACTCATAAAATAATCCCATCGCATTAGAACCACCACCGACGCAGGCTAAGAGGATATCCGGTAATCCACCCCACTTTTCTTGGCATTGAGTGCGGGTTTCTTTACCAATCACTAGATGGAAATCGCGTACTAGCATTGGGTAGGGATGAGGTCCAGCCACTGAACCGAGGATGTAGTGAGTGGTTTCAACATTCGTCACCCAATCACGAATTGCTTCGGAGGTGGCATCTTTAAGGGTGCCAGTTCCCGCTGATACTGGTTGCACTTTTGCCCCTAGCAACTGCATGCGGAAAACATTGAGTGCTTGTCGTTCCATGTCCTGGACACCCATATAAATAATGCATTCTAGACCAAAGCGGGCACAGACTGTTGCTGTTGCCACACCATGCTGTCCCGCACCTGTTTCGGCGATAATCCGCTGCTTGCCCATCCGCTTTGCCAGTAGTACCTGAGCTAGGGCATTATTAATTTTGTGGGCACCTGTATGATTGAGGTCTTCCCGTTTCAGATAAATTTTGGGACCGCTACCATCGGCTTTTGCATAATGATTACTCAGACGCTCAGCAAAATAGAGAGGACTAGGCCTTCCTACATAGTCTCGCAGCAGCTGTTGCAGCTCCTCCTGGAAAGCTGGCTGATTACAATATTGTTGGTAGGAACACTCCAACTCACTTAGAGCAGGCATCAGCGTCTCAGGCACGTACTTACCGCCAAATTGCCCAAAACGGCCTAAGGAGTCTGGTTGTTCTTTTACCATATCGGTCAGGGATTGGGAATTGCGAGGCAAGGGAGTACTGGTCACAGCAGAGCGGAGAATATAGTACATCAACTATTTTGACAGAGAAATGGTTAGAAAGACTAGGGGAGTTGGGGGTAATGAGGTGAGGATTTATCAGCATTCTGTCTTCCTTGTTCTCCTTGTCCCTATTTCCCGTTCCCCGTTCCCTCTAATCAACAATTCACAATTTAGCAGTTTTCAATAAATACCAATGGCTATTACAGGTTCCCTTGAAGATTTTTCTCTCCCAGAAATTGTTCGCTTTATCGAGAGAGGAAACAGGAGTGGCTTACTAACGCTAGCCGGCGTAACAAAATCTGACAAAAAGACACCCAACTATCATTATTTATGGATGTCTCAAGGAAAATTAGTGTCGGCAGTCAATCAGTTAGACAACCAAGGCTTAATTACTCTGATTAATCAGTACCAGTGGATTAGTAATCGTGTAGTTACCAAGTTAGCCCAGTTATGTCCAGCGGAACAACCCCTCGGTTTACACTTGAAAAGCCAAGGTGTTTTAAAAGAAGAACAACTTAAACACCTTTTCCAAGTTCAGATATTACAGCAAATATGTTCCCTATTTCAACACAAAAATATCAAGTTCAAATTTGATCAAAATGTACAGATGCCGCAGCAAGAAATGACAGGATTGAGCTTGCCTGCTGAATTTTTAGAAGTTTTACTTAAAAAGCTGTCATTTTTGCAAAAGCTTTTTAAATCTAAAAAACTTTCACAGAAGGCAGGTTACTTAAACAGCAAAAATGAAGATTTTTGCACTCAAGTTATTGCAATTACTAATTTGGCTTTCTTCCATTCTCTAAATTTATCCCTGTTTGAGACAAAAGCCACTTTTGAACATCTATCTCAGCTTTTAGATTTATATTATCTTCCCTACGATTTGCCAAAAAAAACTGAATTGACTCAAAGTTACTGCTATTCAATAAATTGATAGGTAAATTCTCATTTAAATAAGTTATTTTAATATTTTTATCAATTCCCTATTCCTTACTCCCTAAAAGCTGTCTTAGATTTGCCTATCATCTCTAGATAACACCAATTTATAGCGTTAAGTAGTTGGACAAAATTAAAATAATTGGTGAAGATAAGACAACAGGCAACTCTCATCAGGTAACAGAAGTGAAGATGTATAATTAATTCTGTCTCAGTACTTATCTGATACTGACAGGGTACATTTGGTTTTTCCTCCATTCCCTGCTCCCTAAAACAAAAAAATCGCGCCCCACTTAATTGAGAACTGCTATAAATAGACACAAACCAATGTAAAGTTTTGCGCCTAAGACTTAACAAGCTTGATGGACAAAGGCAAGATTATACTAAGTATAGCCTAGCTGCACTTGGTTATCTTTTTGGGTAATCATACAGAAAAGATAGTCCGGTCAAAGAATTAAGACTGTCTAGCCATGATAACCTACTGCATTTTCAATGTTATCTGAGGAATAGTCAATGTCTAATTACAATCTGCAAAAACCAGAATTTCGTAGGGAAAAACGTCTCGGACTGGTGGTTTATGGCGGGGTTTCTCTGGCAATTTACATGAATGGTGTCTGCCGCGAATTTTACAATGCTGTGCGTGGTCGAGGTATCTATAAACTAGTTAAAGCTCTTACAGATGCTGACATTATTGTCGATATTGTCTCAGGTACATCGGCGGGTGGGATTAACGGTGTTCTCCTCAGCTACGCCCTAGCTAATAGCTCTGCAGAGCAAATTGTTGACTTTAAAGAGTTTGCTCCTATTTGGCGAGAAGATGCCAATATTCGTGATCTTATGCATGAGCCATCTTCTGAAAAATCTCAATTTCAATCTATATTAGACGGGGAAGACTATTATCAAAACAAGTTAGCAAAAGCCTTTAAGACGGCACAGGATAATAAAACTAAAGCCCCACTAGGTGAGTGGTTATCTAAATATAATGAGTTGGATTTATTTGTGACTGGTACAGATACCTTAGGGCGAGTTTACCAAATTTTTGATCAGACAGGCTCACTAATTGAGATTAAAGATCACCGGACTCTGTTTCATCTTAAGCATCGTCAAGGTCGCAAAGAGCCATTTAACCCCAACACTGAGGCTCAAAATCTTGACGGTGCCGATCCTGATCGTACTCCCGAACAAACTTATCAGGCCCTTGGAAAACTCTGTCGGATTACTTCTTGTTTTCCGGTTGCTTTTCCTGTGGTAGAAATTGGACTACAAGAAGATGCAGATCAAATTGATCAATATCTCGAAGCATGGGGACAACTATCTAACCGAGAGTTGCCTAAAAAAAGACCTAAGAACGGTTATAAATTACATTTTGTTGATGGTGGAGTTCTAGATAATAAACCCTTTACCTACACTCTTAAAGAAATTTATTACCGCACAGCTAATCGTCCCGTTGACCGCAAGCTATTTTATCTTGATGCTAATCCAGAAAGTGTGGCTGGCAGCTCAAGATTTAATGAAATGGCTAAACCAAGTATTTTAGCCGTGATCCAGGATTCTTTAATTGGACTGCCAAGTTATGAAAGTATCAGCAACGATTTGCAGACGCTAAAAGAACACAACGAGAAGATAAGTCGCTACAAATGTCTGCTTGCAGATATAGAAGTTTCTGTCCAATCAGAATGTGGTGTTTCAGATAAAGTTAACATCAACGAAAGTATTTATCTACGCAGTCGTTTAATTAGTTTGCGCGATAATCTCCTTCCTCTAATTCTGAGAATGGAGCAAGGTGAGACTAAACATTCCGGTATAACCAAGCAAACTCTTTTAGAAAAAGCAGCAAAATTACTTACGGAAAGCATTACAAAGGAAAGTGCCGAGAAAAACCAACAATTAATTCTGCAAGAAGCTGGCGAACAAATTCGCAATTTAGATGTAGAATATGCTTTAAGAAAACACTTTTACCTAGTCGAGAAACTCAGCCAAATTATTGAACAAGAAAGTGATTTTGCAGAATACACCAAGCAAAGAATTCTCTTGGGACGTATTAATCGCCAAATCAAGCTACTAGAAACAATTAAAACCTTTTTAGTCGCCTTAATCAGTGCTCCTTTGGTCAGTCAAAGTTTCTATAGCTTACTAGAGCAAGAATCACAGAATAATACTCCTGAATTCTTGAATTATTTACGTAGCGAACTCTACGATCGTTTACTAAGATTATGTCGCTTTGCCCTCGATAGCAGAGGTTTTCAAGATTTTGCTCCCCAAGAGTCCCAAAAACTCACTTTAGAAGAAGTAAAAGCTGACTTTTGGCTAAAGTTACCCCTAGCAGTAGACAAATTAGCCTCAAAGCCTGACCAAGATAATCCTGAGATAGTTGACTGGTTAGCACAAAAGCAAATTTCTAGTATTCTCGAACAGTTAAAGCAAAAAATCTGCCACATAAATGACAATCCCGCTATTCTGGAAGAAATCTGGTCAGACCAAAAATTCAAGAATAACAGTCATCAAAATGACAGTGCTGAGTTTTCTACCATTCTTAGGAAATTAGAAATAGCCTCTGGTAACCTGATTAAAACTAGTAAAGTAAGAGACTGGGAAAAAATATTTGCTCGTTTTCAATGTTTCCGGGAATTGGATCAAGTTCTTTACCCTTTTGAATACCTAACAGACATTAAGGAGAAAGATTTAATTGAGATTATCCGCTTTAGTCCGAATGATGCCAAACTAGGACTAGCACAAGGTAAGAATGCAGAAGATAAACTATCAGGAGACACCTTACGCGCTTTTGGCGGTTTTTTCAAGAAGTCTTGGCGTTCTAATGACTTAATGTGGGGTCGATTAGATGGTTTAAATCGACTAGTAGAAGCACTAGTTAACCGCGACTCCTTAACAACGTGTTTTCCTAAATTTATCCAGAGACAAACTGAACAAGAAAGGTGTTCTCAAGAAGAGTACTTAGAACGCTTAGTACAAGAGGCTTTACCAGAAGCAGAAGCAGAAAATCGTGAGGCAATTATAAAATATCTTCTTCAATTTGCTCAGATGAAGCAACAGGTATCTGATGAAGATATCAATAAATTTATGGATTTACTGGTGCTAGAGGGTCATCGAGAAATTTTAAATAGCGAATTACAGAATGTAATTGAAGACGAAGTCGCCGAACAATTTAGCTGGAACCGACAAAGGGTTAAAGGAACTGATGCTGGGACAGGAGAAATTGTTCTTAGCCAAGCAGAAGGTGAGGAAAAACCGAAATATCAACCAGTTCCTGGCTACTTTGAGAAGACTGTGAGTATCCTAGCAGCAGGAGTACTAGCTAAGCAAGCAATAGGCTCTTTATCACGTTTAGAGAAAGAGGACTTGTTTCGCAGTAACTATGGTGTGGGAAAAGAGACAATTTTAAAAGATATTCCCACCATTGTACTAACCAGTCTTGCTACTCGTTTCGCTCTTGTTTTTCGTAATCTTATTCTCTCTTCTCTAGATGAAAAACGAGCTTCAAGAGTACGTGGTAGTTTGACTTATCAGTTTTTCAACAAGTCTTTACAACTATTTTACTGGTGGCTACAATTTAGCGGACCCTTGGCTGTTGAAAGTCCAAATTTCAGTCGCAAGCGGCGAGTTGTCCTGATAATTCAGATTATCTTACTCCCAGTTGCTTTCCTTGCCATAGCAATTACAATCCTTAATTCCCTCTTTTGGACAGGAGTTGCTCTTGGTTCAGTTGCGCTATTTTGGCTGCTGGGGATATTCCTCAGTAAGGAAGACCAAGAAGTTGAGAAAATTGATAAGTCTTAATTGTAAGATGGCGGTTATCATCTAAGTAGAGTACACATAACTTCTGCCTTCCTCGGTCAAAACACAAGCCGCTATCAAAGGATATCAGGAGAACAAAAGCCATGGCTTCATCTAAATCAAAAGGTAAATCTTCCCAATCTAACAACTCAGAAAACCGCGTCGTCTACAGTGAATTTGGTAATGGCAACTCAGCGGCTTTAGAAAGAGGAGTACAAGAACTTCCTCCCAATCAACAAAATTTGCGAGTACAAGCTTCCCGTAAGGGACGTAAGGGGAAAACCGTTACGGTTATTAGCGGTTTTCAAACCAAACCAGAAACTTTAGCCAAGTTGTTGAAACAGCTAAAAAGCCAATGCGGTAGTGGTGGTACTGTCAGAGAAGATACCCTAGAAATTCAGGGAGATCATAGCCAAAAGCTGCTGCAAATTCTTATCGACTTGGGTTACAAGGCCAAAATTAGTGGGGGGTGAAGGAGACGGGGAGACAGGGAGATGGGGAAGAATCCTTATAAATATTCTGTCCTCCCGACTCCTAACAACTGATGAGGAAGATAAACCATTCTAAATTCTAAATTCTAAATTCTAAATTCTATTGGACATTTTGCTGTTTTACCTGCTCAATTTGAGTGACAAAATAGCTTTCCTGATACTTCAATGACTGTGCTAATTCCAAACCTTTTTCAAAAGCTACTAATGCCTTGCCATAATCTTTAAGCTGGAGATTAATTTGACCAATTTGGTCATAAGCATACATCAAGCCATAGTAGTTGTAGGAAAACTGCTCTACTTCTAGTAAAGTTTCATAAACTTGTAAAGCAAACTCTGGCTGTTGGTGGGAACTATAAAGAGAAGCCAATTTACGCAAAGCATCAGCAGCATAGGCAAACTGTTTTAGAGAAAAAGCTAGAGTATAAGCCTCTTGATAGGTTTTACTCGCTTCATCGAGTTGACCTAATGTTTCATAATCAGAAGCGATCGCAATTTTCAGTTCGGGACGGCGAGGATCTTCTGGTAAGTAAGTTTCTAGGATTTTCTGTTTGTAGCGTAAAGCATTTTCTGGTTCCTTGGCTTGGTCGTAAATGTAAGCCAGTTCTTTAAGATAATTAAATTCTTTAAGACTATCACCCTGTAACTGAGCAATATCTAATAGTTCTTCATAAGCTGCTGCTGCTTTAGGATAATCAAACCAGGCCATATGCAAGCTAGCCATTGTCTGTAGAGTAGCCTCAATTGCCTCAGCATCCTCACGAGTGCGAGCCTGTGCCAAAACTTTCTCATAGACAATCAAAGCTTGTCCTGGCACTCGTATTTTCCCATAGGCTTGACCCAAAGCAACTAAAAGGGGCAAATCTAAATTTCCCTCCGTCTCCGCCTCTTGCTCGATTGTCTCTAGACGTGCCAAAATAAGCTGTAATTGGGGTTTCCGGTTGTCCTGCCAAGCAATTTCCCCCACCCTACCTAAAGCTTGAACTTCTTCTATCGGGCCACCAATCTTGCGCCTTAGTCTAATTTCTCGATACCAAATTTCAAAAGCTGCTGGCACATTACCTGCTTCTAGTTGAGCCAAAGCCTGTTTGTCTAGTTCATCTAATGCCAGTCTCACCTTTTCCCGTTCCGATTCCGTTAAGGGTCGTTCTACTGGTAACTTAGGTAATAAGGGGTCAGGCTCTGTTAACTCTAACTCCAAAGGATTAGGTTTATCTTGCTCAATATCATCTGCCCATGCCACAGAAGTAAAACACAATAGCAACAAGACAGTCAAGAAAGTTGCCCTGAACCAGCTTAATCGATTTAATATTACAAAGGTCATAGTATTTTTAAAGCTAAATATTATGCGGTGGCACTTCTCGCTTGGTGAGGTACATTTATTGTCTCTTACCTGTTCCCTCTCATTCGACAGCTTTATAACTCATCAAGAATGAGAAACGCTATAAATGCCTATTGACGCTTAAATCAAAATCATAGTTTCTTGCTACTTGAGTTACATCCAAAAATTTCTGGCAGTGATGGCACACCTCTGCCTCTATCTACTCCCCTCTGTGGTTTCTGATCTTATACCGAATTACCGGGCAGTTTCTTAGTTGCCACCAACCACTTGACAAACTGTACCTACCCTATACCCAAACTACTTATGAATCAGCTGGTCAAGCCTCATCAGTCTAGGTTACAAACATCTGGCAAGTTATTTTCTCTGCTTTTAGTTCTAGTCATTGCTTTAGTGGGTTTTCTCACCACTGGCTGTAGCGGTTCGATTCTGACAGCCGAACAACGAACATTTCTAGACCTGTCCTTGAACTACTTAGGAGAGTACCAACTACCGAAGGTAGAATTTGAGAATACAGTTGTAGGAGGACTCTCGGCATTAACCTATGACCGACAACGCGATCGCTTTTATGTCGTATCTGATGACCGTTCTCAACTAGCGCCAGCTCGCTTTTACACCCTGAATCTTATCCTTAATAGTAGCGAAACTGGGGAAATTGGCATTGAGGAGATAAAAATTGAAGACGTTACCTTTCTTAAGGATGAAAACGGCAATACCTTTACAAAAGGTAGCATTGACCCAGAAGGCATTGCCCTTTCTCCCAAAGGAACAGTATTTATTTCTAGCGAAGGGGACATTAATCGAGGAATTGCTCCTTCGATTCTAGAATTTGACCTAGAAACAGGACGACAAATACAAAGCTTACGCCTACCCCAACGCTACCTCCCCAATGACTCTGAGGAAGAAAACCCAACCCCTCGCGGTATTCAAAATAACTTAGGATTTGAATCATTAAGCCTAGAACCAATTGGTTTAGCTGCGGCTACAGGTGATCCTTTTCGCCTTTTTACTGCGACCGAGTCGGCCCTGTTTCAAGACAGTCTAGCAGGGGAGTCTGAACAAGATACGGAACAACCAACTCGAATCCGCATGATGCAATATTTAATAGGAGATGTTGCGCCACCGATGCTAGTTACGGAAAATCTTTATCTGCTAGACTATGCTCCAGATGGCTCAGTTGCCAACGGTTTAACTGACTTAGTTACTCTCGATACCGCTGGTCACTTTCTGAGTTTGGAACGTACCTATGGTCTATTAGGTAATGGTGCAAAGATTTTTCAACTAGCAACAGGTGGAGCAACCGATACTTCTAACATCGTCTCTCTCAATGCTGGCATTTCCAATGTTAAGTCAATTAAGAAACAGTTACTGTTAAATTTAACTGACCAGGAAGTGTACTTAGACAACCTAGAAGGAATAAGCCTTGGTCCTCGCTTAGCTGATGGTAGCCAAAGTTTACTTTTAGTCAGTGACGACAATTTTAGAGAGTTTCAGGTGAACCAGTTTATCCTCTGTAGTCTCACAGGACTTAAAGCCGGACGGTGAGATAAGCTCTCAAGCATTTAATTTGACTAGACTTCTTGCACAAGTCAGGGAACAGACACAAAATTTGACCCTCACTTAATTCTGAGATCAATTACACTGGCATTGAAGTTGTAATCTTGACCATCTAACTCTACCGTTGTCCCAATCTTAATTTTCTGTTGACCAAGTACTGGCACACCTTCAATTATTTGTGCTTCGCCACCGATGGTCATTAGTAAACTACTGCGGAAAGAGTCTCTTCTCGGATCGGGTAGTTCTTTGACAGAACCGTCAGGTTGTGGAACAGCTAAGGTATCTGGCAGTTCTCTTGCAGATAAAATGTCTACTTCACCGGAACGTTGATTGCGAATAACGAGATTAGTTTTCTTCTGCTTTTCAAATTCAGCCATCAAGGCTTGAGGATCGCGCACGCTCAACCCTCTGACAACCAGATCCAACTCTACGGGTTTAGTACCGGAAAGTTGTGCAACTGAACCGGAGCCGCCAGGAAAGAAAAAGATTCCTACCACCACTAATAAAATCACTAGGGCAGCACCCAGGTCAAGGATGCTTACCTTACCGAACAGACGTCCTTTAGAATCTAAAATAGCCATGAGGTATTCTGGGTGTTTCTGCGAAAAGAACTATTTGTGCTTAATTATTTCATAATTTAATCCCCAAAGAGAAAGTTTGCCACCCAGATAAACTTTAGAGCATGCTATCTAGATTAATCAATTGATAATATTAATTCATTAATGCTTTACCTAGAACAGAATAAGAATGCAGTAATAAACAGAAAATAGTAAGGAACAGTAATGACAAGTAATACGTCATTGACAACTAGTCATCTTGCCTATATTTAGGCTTGAAAATCTCTGTCAGCAGCCAAAAAAATGTTGTCAAGGAAGGCAAATCTCATTTTTTTTTGTCTTCTTGAGTATAGTTTATCCCTCCTAAACATCATGTTCAAAACCTTTTTTCAACTAAAACGGCGTCAGCAGCGTTTTTGGCTATACCCCTTAATGTCAGTATTGCTGGCAATAAGTTTAATAGTAGGAACCCCTCAAGTTAGTCAAGCATCCTCCTGGTTTGAATTACTAATTCGCGGTGTTCAAATCTTCCAGCTGTCCAATATGTCCGATAAACAGGAAGTACAGTTAGGTAAACAGATTAATCAACAGATAGTCAGAGAAGTTCAACTTTACCGTAATCGAGAAATTAACCGTTATATTGATGAGATTGGTCAGCGTCTAGCTGCTGAGAGTATACGCCCTAACATTCCCTACACTTTTCAGGTGGTTAAAGATGATAGTATCAATGCCTTTGCCACAATGGGAGGCTTTGTATATTTAAATACTGGTTTGATTAAAACGGCAGATAATGAATCCCAGTTAGCAAGTGTGATGGCTCACGAAGTGGCTCATGTTGCTGGAGAACATGCCCTCCAACAGATGAGACAAACAGCGATCGCACGAGGTGTAGCTGCTGCTGCTGGTTTAGATCGCAGTACAGCAGTTAATATTGGGGTAGAACTAGCTCTGAGACGACCGAACAGTCGTCAAGATGAGTTGGAAGCAGATCAGCTAGGTCTAGAAAACTTGAAAAAAGCAGGTTACGCTCCCATCGGTATGGTTGAGTTTATGGAAAAACTCCAGCAGAAAGGAGGTTCTGTTCCAGCTATCTTAAGCACTCACCCAGCTACTTCTGACCGTGTTCAAGCCTTAAAACAGGCAATTAACCCAGCTCAGGCTAATGTAGGAGATGGTCTTGACAATCGGGCCTACAGGAATAATATTCGCGTCTTACTCTAGTACTCTGTCGAGCAGGAAATGATTGATGAACTCTCTCTGTGTCCCTGCGTCTTCACTCACCTGTCACAATCAATGTGATGAACCACTAGGTTATCAGCCAATCGCCGGACGACGGCGAGCTAACAGAGTAGGATTGATACGTGTTACCGCTTCCTCAAGCGGTAATTTGCGTACAACACGGCGGAAGACATTTACTTGATAAACAAGGGAATTGGTAATGTCTAAGGCAGTCATCCAGCCACTTTTGGGATGATAAGCACCAGTTTCTATATCCAACCAACCCTGACCTTGGGCAATTTTACCTGGTAGAACCCCAGGCAGGGTAAAGGTAATGGTGTGACCTGTGATAATCAGCTTATCAGAGAAGTAGGGCTTGCGCATGCCGTGAAATTCGTCACGAATCCAGCAAAATTGCTCAGTGGTTTGTTTCTCAATACTAAGACGAGGGTGTACACCAGCGTGTACTAGCCAGGTATCACCTAAATCTAGATAGGTAGGTAGTTTGCGCATCCAATCTAGATGTTCTTGCAAGACACCATCCTTGCCATAACTCTTAAGGGTACTACTGCCTCCACTGTATAGCCATGCTTGCAACGCTGGGCGAGAGATTTCCCCACCATCGTAAATTTCTAACAGCATTTGTTCGTGGTTACCCAGTAGACACTGATAAGGACTTCGCTTAACAAACTCAACCACTTGGCAACTTTGGGGCCCTCGATCAATTAAGTCTCCGAGAAAATAGATCATGTCGTCGCCATTAGGGGCGACTGCGTCTAACAGGGTGATGAGACTGTCGTAGTGACCATGTACATCACCTATTACAATACGACGGTGGGTCATTTTTTTTATTTAAATCCGATTGCACCAAATAATTAATACTGGATTTGACAAAGAGTTTCAGGAATATACTGATAAGTTTGTTGGAGTCTACCCTAATTACTTCGCAGACAAGCTGTTAGTTGACTAAAGTACCAGAACCAATCATCTCTGGTTCTGGGGGCAATTAATTTATTTCACCCTTGTCTTGAAGGTCAAGTTCTTTTTAGCAAAAGAGGTCTTGCCCCTTCTTGGAGACATCATTGGCTTAACTGCCTTAAAGTAGTAGCATCCCCTACAGAAACTAATTCCTCGTTACTCACAAACAAGTTGATGTCACAAAAAACTGTTTCTTGTTCTCAATTGCCGGTCATCAACACCCTGAAGCGACCTACTAGCTGGGTTTGGGTAGAGCAAGCCCTGGCTCATCTAGATACTATTCTACTAGACCACTCCCATTGTGAACGGAAAGCGGCAGGAGTGGCACTGAATTTGATGTTTCGCTACCCTTCTTATAACGTCTTAGTGCGTCAGCTGACAGCGATCGCACGGGAGGAGTTGGAACATTTTGAGCAGGTAAATCAGTTGCTAGAAAAGCGGGAAATTCCCCTCGCACCCTTAGCTTCCCCTCCCTATGGGGCCGGTTTAAAAGCACAAATTCGCCGTAATGAACCGGAACGATTGCTGGATTCTTTACTGGTTTCTGGTTTAATTGAGGCTCGCTCCCATGAGCGATTAGGATTACTGGCGACTAATTGCCCAGATCGAGAATTAGCTGAGTTTTATGGCAGCTTGATAGCGTCAGAAGCACGTCATTATGGCATCTACTGGCTGCTAGCGGATACTTATTTTGAGCGAGATGTTTTTACTGGACGGTTAGAAGAGTTAGCTGTTGTTGAGAGTGAGTTGTTAGCAACCCTGCATCCTGAGGCGAGGATTCATAGTTGAGGGGTGAGGGAGACTCTGATCAGAATACTGAAAAGTTAATGCAAACCAATTACAAAGACTTTCTCATCCGTCCTTGGACACCTACAGATAGGGAGTCAGCCGCCGCAATTATTGAGCAAGTTTTAACAGAATATGGTATACCTTGGCAACCAGCAGAAGCAGACCAAGATGTGATTGAGGTAGAAGCTGCTTATTTAGCTCAGGGTGGAAATTTTTGGGTGATTGAACAGCAAACTAAACTGGTGGGAACTGCTGCTTATTATCCTGTCAAAAGAGGTAAAAAAGCAGTGGAAATTCGCAAAATGTATTTACTGCCAATTGCCAGGGGAAAAGGTTTAGGTAAGTATTTATTACAGCAGTTAGAACAGACAATTCTTGAAAGAGGGTTTGAAGAGGTTTGGATTGAAACGGCTAGTGTTCTCAAAGAAGCAGTTAAGCTCTATGAAAGTAGTGGATACCAACCTACAACGGGTGTGGAGACAAAAAGGTGCGATCGCATATATTGCAAGTCTTTACTATAAAATCTGCACAAGATTACTAGCTTTAGTGGTGGTGTTTTATCTCTCATTAATGCTAAACCCCTTACCATTATGGGCTGTTACCGAAGAAATTACACCAACTACAAGTTTAATTAGAGGTGCCATTGATTTTCACGTTCATTCTGCACCTGATGTAACTAACCGTAGTGTAGATGATTTTGAATTGGCCCAAAAAGCCCAAGCAGCTGGAATGAAGGCTGTAGTCTTAAAAAATCATGTTACTAACACGGCAGACCGAGCAGTTTTAGTTAAAAAGATTGTCCCTAATCTTGACATTTTTGGCGGCATTGTTCTCAATCGCCCCGTAGGCGGTATTAATCCCCAAGCTGTTCTGGCAATGTACCGCCTTGGCAAAGGTCAAGGTAAAGTTGTTTGGTTACCAACTATTGATGCCGACTACCATCTCAAAACTTTTCAGCAATCGGGAACTGGCATTAAAATTGCTCAAGATGGTCAAGTTTTGCCGGAAGTAGAAGCAGTTCTCAAAATTATTGCTAAAGAAAATTTGGTATTAGGAACTGGGCATATTTCTCCCCAAGAAGTAATACTAGTTATTAAAAGAGCCAAGGAATTAGGGGTAAAAAATATTGTTGTTACCCATGCTCTGGCTGATGTACCAGGTTTATCTTTAGCAGAGATGGAAGAATCTGCAGCGCTGGGAGCATTTTTAGAATTAGCTTATGTTAATGACTTAATGGGTACTGATTCGGTCATTAAAGCACATCGAAAATGGCATCGAGTCTCTACGGAACAGATGGCCGAAGCAATTAAAAAAATCGGTGCTGAGCATTTTGTTCTTAGCACCGATCTTGGTCGTCAATTTGACCCTTTACCAGCAGATGGTTATCAAGTTTTTGTTAAGGAACTGATGCAAGAGGGAATATCAAAACAAGAAATTGAGTTAATGATGAATAAAAATCCTGCCAAGTTGTTAGGGATTAAGTGATAATGGCAGGGTGGGCAAATATAATGCCCTCACAACCGAAATCATTAACCACATATTTGCCCCCCTACTCCTCACTGTTCCCTGTTCCCTGTTCCCTGTTCCCTTTAATATTAACTAAGCAATTCAACAATATGAGAAATAATGCCAAAATGCTGTCTGAGTAGGTAATCTAATCTGTCAGCTAATAGACTAAGTATTAAGTCTTCGTAGCTCATGCCTTGATCTACTAAACCGAGAGCTACCAAACTGGTAGCATTTTCAGTTGGTCTTTTTAAATCTGGTTTAGGATTAGCTTCTAAAACATGCAGTACACCATTAGAATCGGCTCTAATATCAATTCGTACCAAAGCATTTAAATTAAAGTCCCAGTAGATTCTTTGAGCTAACTTAATTAAAGACCGTTTTAGTTCAGCTTCCTCATTACCAATTAAACGTGCTCGTGCTGCGGTAATTGCCTTTTTATCCATGGAAGTAAAAATAGGTTCATCAACATCAAGTACCCGTTCAATGGCTGAAAAAGCAAAAGGTCTGGGAGTTTGGGTAAAGGTTTCCTTGGCGTAGTTCACATAACCACAAACCGAAATACAGAATTCTCTACCTGGCAAATAGGCTTCAATTAAGGCAGTGTTGTGGGTAACTTGTTGCACTTGGGCCACGGCCTGGGGTAATTCCTGTACCGAGTTAACAAAATGAATATTTAAAGAAGCACGTCCAGAAATTGGTTTAACAATAAAGGGGCCTTGGTAGTCGCCAAAAGCAAAGGCAAAACCTTTGTGAAGATGGGGTTTAAATATACCTTGGGAGGGATGCCAGGTGACAAAGGGAGCCGTTTTGAAGCCTAGGGCTTGTAATTCCCGTTTGAAAACATTTTTATTATCTAAAGTTGAGCTATTGAGGGGGTTATGACCAACATAGGGTACACCCAGCATTTCTAGGAGGGCGGGCGTGTGACAAACGGGATCGTAACCTTGCACACCGCCAGTATTTAACCAGGCTAAATGAATGCCCTTTTGCTTGAGTTGCTCCGGTAAGGTCATATCATCAGGTAAAACAAATACATGCTCAAACTCAAGGATCTGTAATGCTTGAGCAATGTCATGGGCTACCTGCTCATAGGTTTTAGTAGAGCGCGGATTGTGGGTTTTATAAATAACGGCTCCTTCTTTGTTTTTATCACCCCCATGAATTACGGCAATACGCAAGCGGGAACGGAGGCGATCTAAATATCGAGGGAGTAAGCTAAAGTTGTAGTCTAAAGATCTTTTCGTCTGGCCTTGAGCAATCATCGCTTTTCCTGTCTTGCCTTAAAAGTAGATTGACTAGATTTGGCTAAGTATAAGCCTACAAAAATTACAGAAAAAGCTAACCCGTCAGAGATACTTAACTTTTCAGAGAAAATTATCCAAGCTAAGCAAGCTGTAATCAATGGCTCAAGTAGCAGACAGAGAGCAACAAACCCGGAGGAGAGGCGGTTGAGGCTATGGACCACTAATCCTTGACCTAAAGCTTGGCAAATTAGAGCAAGAGCAATTACCCACAGCCAGCCTGACCAGGTATGGGGGAAAATTTGTGCTTCTGTCGTGAGAACCAGGGGTAAAGTTAATAACGAGCCAAGGAAGCAGCGCCACAGGAGGATAGTAGTAGCAGGAAATTTGCTGCGCAGTTGTTCTACTAGCAGCAGATTACCGCCATAGAACATAGCTGAGAGTAAGGCCGCAGCATCACCTACTAAATTATCGGTGGCAATTTGCAGGTCATCAAGTCCCAATGCGATCGCACCAGCTAAAGCAATCACCAAACCCAGCAAGAATTTTTGGTCAAAACTTCGTCCTAGTAGTAACCATCCTCCTAATCCTGTAAATAGGGGGGTGAGGTTACGTATAACGGTAGAATTGGCAATGTTGGTTTGAGTTAAAGACCAAGCCCAAAGAGCTAGAGAAGTTGATGAAACCACACCTACTGCAAGTAGGAGTATTAGGTCAAGTTTAGTGTAACGGGGTCTTTGTAAAGGTTTGGCTGGGGATAGTTGGAGGCGCAACTCTCCTAATCCATTCCACAGGCCGAAAATCAGGGTAGCAATAATCAATCGATTGAAGACAGTAGCATTAGGGCCAAGTTCTGTTTCGCTCAAGCGGATAAAGATGGCGGCAAAAGAAACGGCAATTAATGCTACAGCTAGTAAAATGAACGCCCAGATATTCGCCCTTGGTTCGCTCTCCTGTCTAATTAGTTCGAGTTGATTGGTCACCTCTTTCGATTTTGGATTTTAGATTTTGGATTTTGGATTGGGAACTTTTCCCTCCTTGAGGATAGCCTTATCTCAGGTTCAAGCAGTTATATATTTTGTTTTAATGCGTAAGTCCTAAGTTCATTGCATCTTCGCTGTCGTGTCTCCCTGGCAAATCCAAGCGCCCCAGAAATAGGGATGTTTCAGGGGTCTATCATCTTGATAAAAGTTACTTCCTTGTGGTATTGGTCTTTCTAATTCTTCTAGCACACTACAACCGAGTTCAGACTGCTGCAATTCTTGAACGGTAATTGTGCGGATGTAGTTTTGGGCATCTTGTAAGGCATCGGCACGACCTAAACCTTGGTCTAGGTTGGTGAAGAAGCGATCCATGAGGAGGGCGGTAGCGCGATCGGGAACAGACCAGAGACTCATGATGAGAGTTTTAACCCCCGCAACGGCAAAGGCGCGACGTAATCCAAAGACACCTTCACCGAGTTGGATGTTGCCTAGGGCTGTATTGCAGGCGGACTTGAGGGCGCAGAATTTCTCGTCCGGTGCTGAGATAACTGATGCGGTAATTGTCCATCAGCAGGGATTCGCCGCTTTCGTCGGTGGGGAGAAGCTGAAGGGGGAGAATATTTAAGTCGCCGTCGGGAGCAAGAATCAGGTGTTGGTGGGAACGGAGTTCAGAACCTAGGGGTTCAATGAGTATTTTATAGAGTTCAATTCCCTAGACGGTTGGCTGGGCTAACTCCTCTGATTCCTCGTCATCACTGCCCATATCGAGGGAACTCACAGCCTGAATGCTATCTGAGGCTGACTGGCGAAAAGCCTTAATTAGTTGATTGATGGGTTCGGCTTCTCTTAAGTCCCGCATCTGCACTCGGTCGGGTTGTCCGGCGGGTAAGATAAAGGCGAGGTAACGGGCGGGTTGCCATGGTGATTCCTTACTGTTGGTGTGGAAGTCAAAGACTTTAAAGCAGACAAACTCAATTAAGGTACTGCCTTCTGGCAAGTCTAAGGCAACAGTACGACTGTCAATCGTTTGTTCTTGCAGTTGGATTTCTGGCACTTGGGAAGCGAGTTGCTTCTGTAATTGGTTATGTTCGGCTTGCAGTTGCTTGAGGCGTTCGGGTTGAGGGTCGGTAAAGGTATAGTAAATAATCTGGTCACTCAATTCTCGTAGGTTCTTTAACTCCGGTTCCAAGCGGGAATAGCGGTCACTGTAAAGGGCTTGGTTGAGGGCAGCTAAGGCGGCGGCGGAGAGGGCTTTGCGTTGCAGGACTAAATCTAGGGCAGCTTGCAGCGCTTCAGGAGAGTTTGGCAGGTGTTGGTAAACAAGGGATAGGAATGCCTCAAAATTATTTCTGATAGTCTGGAGATAGGTGAGGCGATCGCTTTCCGAACTAAAAGCAAAAGCTTGACGAATCAGACGATTCTCCATCGCGGCAGCCTCTTTCATCCGTTCCAGCGCTTCAGAATAGTGATTTGTAGCAGTGAGTAAACAAGCTAAATTGTTCAGGATTCCTGCAATATCGGGATGATCAAAGGAAAACAGGCGTTTCTTCATCGCCAAAGCTTCCTGCAAGAGGGGTTCGGCGGCGGCTAACTTGCCCTGAGTTTTGTAGAGTAATGCCAAATTATTCAGGCTACCTGCAAGATCGGGATGTTCCTCTCCCCAAATCTCTCGCGCCAGGGTTAAAGCGTCCTCTGCCAAACTGACGGCTTGACTATACTGACCTCCATGATAGAGTTGTAAAGCTTGCTGGTTTAGTTTTTTACAGTGTTTTGCATTTCTGGGTTTTCTAACTAGCGCGGCTACACTTTGCAATACTTCAAAAACTCGTTTTATCATCTTCTCTAATCTATAGTTGAGTGATTAAATCGGTAGGAAGATGCACTAGTTAACCTGGAAATTGAGCCTTATTATCTCGTCATCGAGCGTTTGAGTCTGGTGATTGAACCTTTGAGCATTAACCCGCCAGGGGTTAAAACCCCTGTCTAATAGCTGAAGTCCACTTTAGTGGACTAAAGAGTTTTGAGCGGATTGAGTCATTTTTAGATGACTTAAGCTATTAGCAAGGAAATTAATTTCCTTGCGGGTCATAAGTTTGACCTTAAATTGACACTGATGATGACATCTCTCCCTACACCGTTACCCGATAAACCATCCGGAACACCTGACAATCTTGGTAACTCTTGAGATACTCCAATAACCCCGTCAAATGCCCCTCCCGCAACTGCAACAACGGTTCCCCCGGTTTCGGTAGCCACTCCAACCTTGGCACTTCCCTCGCAATCACCGCGACAATTTCCTCCTGACCCGGCAACCCCGTTAACTTAAAATACTTGTGGCGGGACTTTGCCTGGGGTAATCTCACCCGTCCCCCCCGATGATGCGGTTCCGGCGCAAACCCCGACGGGCACAAACACCACATCTTCCCCGAAGTGCCTTTCTCCAACAGCAGCAAATACCCAGCACCATCTAACTCAATCTCAAACTGAATCTTACCCCCCAACGGAAACGCCAGAGATTTATCCGCCATCTCCGCCTCCCCCATCTCCAGTTGTGACAAACTAGCCAATGGAACTGGCTGCATTTTATCTGTAGGGGTTGCCGTTTCCCAAAGTTGCTGCCAGAGTTGAGAACCCGTTAAAGGAATCAAGTTGCGCTGTTTGACCCATTCCGGATAAAGCACTTCCCGCAACCAACGCTTAGCAATCTTCCATTTTCCCTTTTTAGCATCCCCATAATTGCACCCTGCCACCTCAAGCTTGTTACAAATCGCCTTTAAGCAATCGCGCAGAATCGTTGCTGGATTCGCACCCTCACTAGCCCCCTCAATTAACTCTCCCTCCAGATAAATCGCAATATCTTTATCCAAAGAATTGGCATTTTTTTCCTTGAAGCGTTCCATAAAAACATCCCAAGTTTTCCCCGAAAACTCAAAGCGCGTTGCCATTGCTTTGAGAAACTCTTCTTCATGTTCTTGATAATTAGGAAGTGTCATACTATTTGCCAAATGTGAATGGTTTAAATCCATTCTAGGTCGGCAAAATTGCTAATTTAACCCGATTCTACTTGATTCGATTTTTTCTACATCACCAGATAATTTACCTGATTAATTTAGTCTAATTTTGTAGACTTAGGGCTGATAATTATTTATATGCCAGCAAATTAATTTTTGTTTGAATCGCAAAAAAATGCCAGGTATTTGAACCATTGAATAATAGCTAAAGTACTCTAAAAAACGAATAAAAAGATAATTCTACTTGCCTCGACACCAATTTCTAGAGCTATTGATTAATCTAAAAATATCAACCAAGCAAGCAATAAAAAACAATGAACACAATCTCAAACCAACCCATCCATCTCACCACAACCAACTCAGAAGAAACCATCACCTTAGTCTCCTCCAATTCAACAGACTCTCCCTCAAGTTCCTACCAAACCCTTCTCGTGAATGGCGGTGTCACAATCTTAGCAATCCTTGCCCTTGCCTACTTCAGCAAAACCCTAATTGAATCCATTGCCAAACTTCTAGAACTCTGGGAAAAGTGACCGATTCTCAGTTAAGACGCTTGACCAAAATCCCCCTTAAACCTGCTGCCTTAGCCCCTTGATAGTCTTCTTGATAACTATCACCAATATGCCATGCCTCTTGAGCCGTACAATTATGTTTTTTTAAAGCAACAGCAAAAATACTCGGATCTGGTTTAGCTTTACCCGTTTGTGTAGAAATGGTGACAGAAGTGAAAAACTGATCTAATCCCAGGGCATCTAAGACAAAATAAAGACGGGAGTCAAAATTAGAGACAACACCCAATTGGATACCTTCACTTTGCCATCTCTTCAGAGCAGGTAAAACATCAGGATAGATAAACCAGGGTTCAGCTGTGGAAAAATGATTGTAGAGTTGGTCGAAAAAATCAACAAAATCAGCAAACTGATTGAGTACACCAACCTCTTGGAAAGTTCGTAAAGCAACTACCCGCCACCACTCAAACTCACATTCAGGAATTTCATCAGGATCACTATCTGGAAAAACTGGAGGTTCAGCTGTTGCAAAAGCTTGACGAAAAGCCTTATCTAAACTCTGCGCTGAGACTTCCACACCAAATTCACTGGATAAGGAACTATAAACTTCCCCAACACTCCCTTTTACACCAAACAGTGTACCAACGGCATCCAGAAAAATAACCTTTGGGTTTTGCATAGTTACTTATAGCAGCAGACATATCGGTTAGGACATTATATTTTGCTTTGAAGGGAACAGGAAACAGGGAATAGGGAACAGGGAAAAGAAAAATGTCCTAACAGTTGTAGCTACTGCTATAAATACTAATTTTTTCCAGAAAGCAACTCCAGTACAGGTCGAGCAATCCAGTTAAAACCTACTTTAACCTGGTGGTCTAAAGTAGGCATACGATAGAGATAGGCAATTCGTCTGGCTAGATGAGCAAAAGAACCGTCTAGCTTCATGCCTAAACCCGTGAGAGTGGCATTATTTGTTCCCAGGGTCATCATTTCTCCTAGGTGCTGATAGCGGAAGGGTAGTAAGGGGCGACCTGTTAGGGAGGCCCAGATGTTCCAAGCAGTATAATCAGCCTGTTGGAAAGCAGCTTGAGCTGTATTAGGAACTTGCTGATCTACTCCATCGGTACAATCAGCTAAGTCACCCAGAGCATAAATTTCGGGGTGATCTACAGCTTGCAAAGTTGGTGTAATTGTCAGTTGACCCCGTTGGTTATGTTTGAGAGGGAGTGACCTTACTACCTCAGCTACTTTTGTTCCCACTGTCCATAACACCACATCAACGGGAATAGTATCTACTTCTCCCTTGTACAAGAGTGAAATGGTATCTGCTCCTACCGACTCAACTTTGGTTTCCAAGTCAATCCAAACTTGGCGATCATCTAAAGCTTTTCGCGCCGCTTCTCGATTAAACTCGCTTGAAGTCCGCAGAATTGAATCACTCAGTTCAATTAAGCGCAGCCGTCCACGTCCCCCCAATCTCTCAGCTAGCTTACAAGCCAATTCCACACCACTGTAACCACCCCCAACAATTGCCACCCGGATTTTATCAGCATCAGACTCTTCTAAAAGCCGGATTCGTTCTTCTAGTCGATAAGCATCAGCAATAGAACGGAAGGGAATAGCGTATTCAGCGACTCCCGGTGCCATCTCTAGTGGTGTCTCTCCACCCAAGGCTAGTACTAAGCGATCGCAGGCAAATTCCGGTCCGTCATGAAGATATACTCTTTTTTGCTCTACATCAATTCCCGCCACTGTCCCCTGAGTGAAGCGCACACCCGTGTTAATTAACAGTTCTTCATAGGGTGGGGCAATTTCCCAGGTTTGCAGTTCACTAGTCAGCAATTCATATAGTAAAGGCAGAAATAAAAATCGGTCATTTTTATCCACCAGAACAATTTCTGGTTTTTGGTGTTTTTCCCAAGGCAGCTGGCTCAAGCGCAGGGCCGTATAAAGCCCCCCAAAGCCTCCACCGAGAATACAAATACGGGAGGGTTGTTCAGTCATGGTTAAAAGGGGCAGACTTCTGAGTAGGGAACTACTATCAGGATAACAAGGCTACGGCGAAGTGGGGGCAAGCTTGTTTGTGTATGGAAAATGGGAAATTGTTAATTAGAGGGAACAGGCAACAGGCAACAGGGAACAGGGAAAATGGTTAATTGTTTATCTTCCCCATCTCCCCCATCTTCCCCATCTCCCCCATCTTCCCCTACTCCCGACTCCCCTGCATTTGAGCGTAAGCAGCATAGACGCCCTGCACGTTGTACCAATTCAGAAAAATTCGAGCAATTTCCAGGGCTAGCTGAGACTTACCTCTATTAATTAACCATTGCAATAAAGGAGCCATTGTCCGTTCATTGAGTCTCCCCCCCAGAGAAAGAATACCCCACAACAATCGATGTAGCCAGGTCATCTGAATCATCATCTGCACTTGCCAAGAAGGGTGTTTTTGATAAAACAGCACCCCCATACGTCCCCGTTGAATTTCTCTGTCAATCATGGGGGGTATTTGCTCTAAGCTAAAAGGTGGATGCCAATGGTAACCGACGGCTTGAGGACATTTAATTAGTTTCAATCCCAACTTTTTCAAGCGAACGCCTAATTCTAAATCTTCCCAGCCGTAAAGTTGAAAGCGGGTATCAAATAATCCTGCCTTCTCTAACCATTTACGTGCGATCGCTACATTGCCAGTGGCAAAATAAGCAGCGGAGAAATCAGTTATTTTGTAGGGTTCGCTGGTGGGTTGCTCAAAGTTGCAGGTATTAATAACCCAACCGTAGGTAAAGAGGCGATCGCTTCCTAGTTGCTGTTCTCCCTGAACTAAAGCCTCAGCATGAGCTTGCAGAAAACGCTCAGTTACAACTAAATCGCTATCAATAAAGATGATTGTCTCACCATCTGCTTGCTCAACACCTAAATTGCGAGCAGCGGCTGGGCCTTTGTGGTCTTGAGATAGCAGTTGCAGATGGGGAAACTTCTGGTTATTTTCCTTTAACCACTCCAAGGTTCCATCAGTTGAGCCGTCATCGACCACTACAATTTCATAGCCAGTAACAAGGCTATCATTAGTCAGCTGCTGGTTCTCTAGTGCGAATAGACATTTGGTCAGAATTGGTAGGCGATTATAGGTAGGGATGATGACGCTGAAAAACAAGGGAGCCTCTTAAGAGCGAAATCTTATATGATCAATGTCTGCTAATCAGTTTAGCTTCAGAAGCAACTTCTGCAATTGTTAAAGAGCGATCGCATCTAAACCCTTATGCAAATTGACTGGCAAACTGCCAAAACCTACGAAGATATTCTTTATCACAAAGCCGATGGTATTGCCAAAATTACTATCAACCGCCCCCATAAACGCAATGCCTTTCGACCAAAAACTGTTTTTGAACTCTATGATGCCTTCTGTGACGTTCGCGAAGATCCTCGTATTGGGGTTGTCTTGTTTACGGGTGCAGGTCCCCATAGCGATGGTAAATATGCTTTTTGTTCCGGCGGTGACCAAAGTGTGCGCGGTAAGGCTGGCTATGTGGGAGACGATGGCGTTCCCCGTTTAAATGTACTTGATTTACAACGTCTAATTCGCTCCCTGCCTAAGGTGGTAATTGCCTTGGTAGCTGGCTATGCCATTGGTGGTGGTCACGTTCTACACTTGATTTGTGATCTTACTATTGCTGCCGATAACGCTATTTTCGGTCAAACTGGTCCTAAGGTAGGTAGCTTTGATGGTGGTTTTGGTGCTAGCTACCTTGCCAGAATTGTTGGTCAGAAAAAAGCACGGGAAATTTGGTTCCTGTGCCGCCAGTATACGGCTTCTCAGGCACTAGAGATGGGTTTAGTTAACTGTGTTGTGCCAGTAGAGAAGTTAGAGGCTGAAGGTATTGAGTGGGCAAAAGAGATTTTGCAAAAGAGTCCGATTGCCATCCGTTGCTTGAAAGCTGCTTTTAATGCTGATTGTGATGGTCAAGCCGGTCTTCAAGAACTGGCTGGTAATGCCACTTTACTTTACTACATGACAGAAGAAGGTGCTGAAGGTAAGCAAGCTTTTCTAGAAAAGCGTCCCCCAGATTTTCGTCAATATCCCTGGCTACCTTAGAAAAGCGACTTAAAAGCCCTGAATTTATAGGTAATAGCTTTTTCTCTCACTAATAACTAGTTTTTTACTCAACTAATTAAAAGTTGAGTTACTTCCACTAACAAATAAATTTACCTTCATATCAGGGAATAACTAACAGGAAGCTTTCTCTGGTTTAATTTTTGCAATGGTTTTTCATCAGATTGCCAAATTGACTCTAAATCCTGCCAAGAAGATGAAAAAGGCGAAATAGCTAACGAACAAGGTTTCCAGCATGGTTTAACTGGCACACCCAGTTGTGAGCATACGCCACCACGCCTTCCCTGCGGCTCGTAGTTACGGCAAAATCGGCAGGAAGAAATTGAACAATTTAATTCTTGCATTGCTTTAATGTTAGTTTTTTATAAGGAGAAATTTGATTAGTCCCTTAAGTTACTATATTCATCTTTTTTAGTCATGAAAACTATATATTTTATTTTTTCTTTATAATTTTATTACATATGTACACAATCAATATGCTAGATAGTTTAAAAGTAACCATAGTTATAACCAACGGTCGTTATTCTCTTTTAAACCAATAGGGATCAATTTAAACTGCAAGCAGTCAAGATGCTTATAAAGCCCAAGATAGAGATAAACAGTTATAAGTTAAACAGTACTTTTAAGGGAAAAAATTGTAAGCAATTGTTAAGGAAAAGCGCTGTCTCTCGTCGTTAAGCATCTAGGGACACAAGGATGGTAAGAAAGCCTAATTTCGCCACTGCTTAGCAGCACACAAAGCACAGACATGCCAGCGTTGGAGTTCTTCGGTTGGTGTAGGACACTGACACTGGGGACAAACTGGCAGTGTTTGTACTTTTGTTTGCATAGCCTCGGCCCAGTCTTGAAAAGCTGATTTGAGATGTTCTGGCGAGTCTGTGGGAGTGAGAGCAGAAGGTGTAATCTGCTCGGAACTGTTCTGCCAGAAGTCAAAGGAATGATTTGCTGAGGAAGATTCACTGGTTGATTCTTCTTGCCATTGGGCACTAGAGAAACGAATATCAGTTAAGGAGGTAGAGAGCTGCAAATTAAGCTTTTTCAAGATAGTACGGCGCTTGAATTTCAGTTCTTGTGCCCAGGTCGAGCTAGAGGTAGCAACATGAAGGACATTTTGAAATGCTGCATAGGGTCGCGTATGCCGTGCTACAGTAACCCCTACAACCTCAGGCCAATACTCAAGTAAGCGGCGAAATTCTCTTACTTCTTGCCAGTGAGGCTGATTTTCTACGGCAGATAATATATGATCTATAGGCTCAAGCATCTGTTTGGTTAGTCCTTAGTCAGTAGCTTTATTTTGAGCGAAAATCATCAGGGTGGTAGTCTAGTTACAGCTATTGCCTAAAGACCCTATTGCAGGATTTGAACTGAAAAATCACCCTAAAAACCCTGCTCATGAGCCAAAATAAATCGGTTGAGTCCCCTAATAACTCTTTACTTAACCAGTCAATTCACCCAGTTTTACAGTCTGCTCTGGGTAGCCTTGACTTGGAGTTAGAAGAAGAATTAATGCGCTACCGACGCCAAAAAGCAGGCCGTCCGGTCAAGCGTCCTTCTGGTCTTGGTCGTCACCAGCTACGTAAACCCCTAGAGTTAATTTCCTTAGATCAAGGAGAGAAAATTGAACCCTCTGCTAGGGAAATGAACGCTGACAATCAACTGTTATTTCCCCTAGTACTGATCGACAAGACCAACGAGGAAACACCAAGTCAAGCACAACAACCGGAGACAAATCAGACAAACAATCTTACTCCGGTTAACACAACAGCAGACCAAGCAGCAAAAGAAGAGAGTGAAGCTGAACCATTCAACCCTCCCGAACCATCATCAGAGGTAGAAAGTGGTTTAGTTAACCCGCCAGCTGATGAAGCACCACCAGACGATTACCTGGAGTCTTCAGAACGACTGCTTGAGAGTCTGGCAGAAGAGGAAAAAGGTGGTGATGTACCAGAGCCTTTCGCCCATAAACTGCTGACCCCACTGGGTATCGGTTCAATGTTACTTTTGCTGGTTTTGTGCGCCAGCGTACCCTACATACTTATCAACCCTTCAATTATGGCAGCTTTGGGTCTTGACCGTTTCCTCGGTCTAGATAAATCAGTGCCAGAAGCCAGTCCAGCTCAGACAAGAGTGGCAAATGTGGACTCAGCTAGAAATCCCTCTCAACTGAGTGGCCCTAACTTAGCACAGAAAGAGTTTGGTAATGTAAATTTGAATACTCTTCCTATGCTAGAGACAAGTCCAACGCCGACTCCTACCGACTTGTCAGAACCTCTACTGCCGGATTTACCAGATCCTGGTGCAAATGAAACTTTATCAAACCAGGGAACATCTTCAACTTCTTCTCTTTCTGGAGGCTCTTCCAATTTATCCTCGGTATTATTACCTCCTTTACCACCACCACCAACTTTTGAACCCAGGATAGAGGAACCAGCATCTAACTCAGCCTCCTCAGCACCGGCAGAAAGTCAGCCAACTTCGACCTCTCGTCAATTCAAACAATCAACAAGCTCTGTTGATTCTTCTGGAAGAGAAAACACAGAAACAGCTAGTTCTTCTGCGCCTAAAGGTGGTTACTACTTCGTGTTAGTTAACTACACCGACGAAAGTAGTTTAGAAAAAGCCAGACAAATAGTTCCCGATGCCTATATACGTAAGCTGCCACAGGGTACTCGAATCCAGATGGGGGCTCTTAAACAAGAGGCTGAGGCAAAGCAGTTAGTTGAGCAACTCCAGCAACAGGGGATTTCTGCTTCCATAAGTAGGGAGTAGGGAGGTTGTGTTCTCAAGAATCTATCGTTGGAGTAGTATGAGTTGCATTAAGGAACGCAGCATGTTTATTAATTCTTGAAGCGATTAGCAGTCTAACCCTCTTCTATCACTTTTGGAGATTTCCACGAAATCACGCCGTTGTAGCCAGCGAAAAATCAAGGTTTTAGCCTAGTTTGACAGAAGAGGGCTAATTAATAATGAGTGAGGGCGATCGCAATTGTGGGGCAAAGGGACACTTTCCCAATGGGAAGACTGTGGTTGAATGACTAAGACCGGCTTAAAACGAGCGACAGAAACCGATTAAGCGACGGCAACAATCTGGATAAACCAGCAACTTGACGTTTTACAAATCAACTTAAACGAAAGGAGTTAAATCACTTGCGTCTCGCGATGCGAGGATAATACTCTGCCTGTAATATGTGACTGAGGGTCTTTGAAGATAACATGATGTTATAGATTCTGCCGAATTGCCATCAGAATGGAGAGCTGCTATGGGATTGATTGATCGGACCTTGCGAGTAATTCGTGCTAACCTGAATAGCCTAGTTGGGCAAGCAGAAGATCCAGAGAAAATTTTGGAACAAGCAGTAGCTGATATGCAGCAAGATCTCATTCAGCTGCGGCAAGCTGTAGCTCAGGCGATCGCATCCCAAAAACGTACTGAGCGACAGGCTTCTCAGGCACAATCAATGGGTGATGAGTGGTATAATCGCGCTCAGCTAGCACTATCGAAAGGAAATGAAGAGTTAGCTCGTGAAGCTCTAAAGCGGCGCAAATCCTATCAAGATACGGCCCAAGCCATGCAAGCTCAGCTAACTCAACAAGCTGAGGTTGTCACCAAGCTTAAAAAAAATATGCGCACCTTAGAGAGTAAAATCTCAGAAGCAAAAACGAAAAAAGATTTGTATATTGCTAGGGCGCGCTCTGCTCAAGCATCCCAGAAAATTCAAGAGATGCTGGGTGAAGTTGGCACCGGCAATGCTCTAAGTGCCTTTGAGCGTATGGAAGACAAGGTAATGGAGCTAGAGGCACAATCAGAGGCTTTAGGTGAACTTGGTGGTGGTGAGCTAGAAAAGAAATTTACTGCCCTCGAAGGGGAAAATAATATTGAAGCTGAGTTGGCAGCAATGAAAGAGAACTTAGTTACGGGTACAGAGCCACCAGCTCAACTACCCTCAAGCCAAGTATCAGATGCCAAAAATCCAGAAATTGAGGGAGAGTTAGAAAAACTGCGCTCGGAACTAGATAACTCTTGAACCTTTACCCCTTTCCATAATATGTAGATTTGGTACGGGAGGAGGTCACTTTCAAGTGTGAGGTGGGTCTATTGCCCGTTCACTGTTGCCTGTTGCCTGTTGCCTGTTGCCTATTCCCTATTCCCTGTTCCCTTCTAACAAGATATAGCCCCACACACCTCACGATAGTTAAACTGGATAAAAAGCGTCCTGTCTTAATGGCTTTGGGCAGGGGTGTTTTAATTGACTCTAAAGTTGCCGATTAGACTTTATATGGGAGAGCATCTCTGACTTAGAGTTCAGTAGCACGCTCTGTAGGCTAGACACAGTAGAGCCTACATCAAAACTACACTGTACACTCCGAGAGGATAGACCACGTAATGGGATTATTTGATCGCCTTAGCAGAGTCGTCAGAGCTAATCTGAACGATATGGTTAGTAAGGCTGAAGATCCGGAAAAGATTCTGGATCAAGCCATTATTGATATGCAAGAAGACCTAGTACAGCTGCGCCAAGCTGTTGCCAAGGCAATTGCCACTCAAAAACGTACTGAGCAGCAATATAACAAAAATCAAACAGAAGCTAATAACTGGCAACAAAGAGCCCAGTTGGCACTTCAGAAAGGGGACGAAAACCTGGCGCGTGAAGCACTGGTTCGCAAAAAGAGCAATGCTGAAGTTGCAGGCACCCTTAAAGCTCAACTAGATCAGCAAGTAACTCAAGTAGATACCCTTAAACGTAATTTAATTGCCCTAGAGAGCAAGATTTCTGAAGCTAAAACGAAGAAGGATATGCTCAAGGCGCGAGTCAGCGCGGCTAAGGCAAACGAGCAATTGCAAAGTACAATTGGTCGAATGGGTACTAGTTCTGCCATGGGTGCTTTTGAACGCATGGAGGATAAAGTGCTAGAAATGGAAGCTCGTACTCAGGCGGGTTACGAACTAGGTGGTGCAGACCTGGAAAATCAATTTAAAGCCCTCGAAGCAGGTAGTGATGTTGATGATGAACTGACACAGATGAAAGCGCAACTAGCGGGTGGTTCTGTCTCACAGGGGGCTTTACCTGCTTCCGAGGAGAAAACATCCTCCCCCTCTAATTCAGCTGTTGACGACGAACTCGAAGCACTGCGCAAACAAATTGACAGCCTCTAGGAGTCTGGTCGCAGCAGCAACACTCTTTACTTGTAAAGTTAAAGACCTAGATAGACCAACTCTGGATAAACTTCTCTGCTAGGAGCAAGACAGTGGAAACAGATGGTTTATCTAGGTCTTCATCTTTTTTTCTGGCATTCCTATCCTCGGTTTTACCGATAGCGTAGCGAACTGAGCGTCGCACGAGTATGGACTCTCCAAAGCTAATTTTATCCGGTCAAGCCCGGTAAAATTAGCAATAGATATACGTTTATAAGCCAATGACTCCGTGTTAAAATCAGTGACATGACTCTCATCATGAACTACTCCTACCGAATTTATCCCGACACCATCCAAGAGCAGACAATGTTGCATTGGTTAGAAATTTCTCGTAAGGTTTACAACTACGCTTTGCGGGAAATTAAGGATTGGGTGAATTCGCGTAAGTGTAGTTTGGATTATTGTTCGCTCGAACGTGAGTTTATCATTCCAGCCGATAAACCCTTTCCCACTTATTACGCTCAACAGAACGCACTTCCCAAGGCGAAGAAGGAATTCCCGTTGTTGCGCGAGGCTCCATCTCAGGTCTTGCAAACTACGATTCGCAGATTGCACGATGCTTGGAACTATTTCCAAGAGAGGGGTTTTGGCTTTCCTCGATTCAAAAAGTTTGGACAAATGAAGTCCATGCTGTTTCCTCAGTTCAAGACTAACCCGATGACCGGATGGCAAATCAGCCTTCCCAAGGTGGGAAAGATATCCATTAACTTGCATCGACCTATCCCAGAGGGATTTGTAGTCAAGCAAGCTAGGGTGTTGAGGAAAGGGGATAGGTGGGAAGTAGTAATTACGATAGAGTCTGACATATCGATGCCTGATGCTCAACCTCACGGCGATGCTATTGGTATCGATTTGGGACTGGAGAAGTTTTTGACAACCTCGGATAAGGAGTTAATCGCCAGACCCCGATTCCTGACGAACTTGTACCGCGAGCTAGAATTGCTGCAACGCAAGTATGCCAGAACGAAAAAGGGTTCTAAAAACCGCCAGAAAGCTCGAATCAAGGTTGCCAGGTTTCACAACCACATCGCTAATGTTCGGAAAGATTGGCAGTTCAAGCTGGCTAACCATCTGTGTACCAAGGAAGGTATTGGGATGGTATTTGTCGAGGATTTGAAATTGAAGGCAATGTCGAGGGGGATGTTGAGAAAACACACCCTGGATGCGGCATTCGGTCAGTTTCTCAATTTGCTTGAGTGGGTAGCAAGGAAACATCAAGTTTACTTCCTCAGAGTCAATCCCGATGGAACCTCTCAAACCTGTCCCAAGTGCAACACACATACGGGTAAGAAGCAGCTTTACGAACGAGTTCATAGATGTAGTGAGTGTGGATACGAAACAGATAGAGATCATGCAGCATCGGAAGTAATTCGATTGCGTGGTTTAGAACTCCTCAGTACGCAGGGACTCTGCGGAATAGAAAACGCCTATGCAGTCGGTCTACCGGGGATTGATGAAAGTCGGTCTAGGTCAGAGGCGAAATCTCGAAAGAGAAAAACTAGGAATGCCTTATCGTGAGGTTTGGAAGCTTACACCAAATCAAAGATTATGGTGTAGGAGGATGTCACTAAGTAACTTACCAATTTTCGTTAACGGAGTCTGTCTTGAGTAGCGTTATTTCGATTACGGACGCCCAGTTTGAAGCCGAAGTTTTAAAGTCAGAGCAGCCTGTGCTGATCTACTTTTGGGCACCTTGGTGTGGCCCTTGTCGCTTAGTATCACCGTCAATCAATTGGGCGGCTGATAACTATGGCGATCGCCTGAAAGTTGTAAAAATGGAAGTAGACCCCAACCAAGAAAGTGTTGCCCGATGCAATGTTGAAGGAGTTCCTGCTCTCAGGTTGTTCAACCAGCAAGAAATAGTTCAATCTCATGAAGGCGCAATTACTAGACTTGGACTACAGGAAATGCTAGATAATCACTTATCAGCAACTTCTTGATCAAGTTAGTTGAGAGTGGTCTTTACTCAGTTTTGTGATTTTTCAAATCAAGACTAAGTAATTTCAATCATTATTGAAGTTTGGGCTGCTAGATACTGGGTGCTAGTTAATTAGAAACTAAAACCCAGTACTTCGGATTTTGAAGAGATGGATTTTAGTTGGGGCAAAATATGATCAAGGGATTGCGTGCCATTCTGCTAATAGGTTTAGTCTTTCTGATAATGGTGAACATTGCCCCTAAACCAGCCCAGAGTCATGTAAAACCAGTTAATCCCCACGCCTCTCTAGAAGCAAGGGAATTGCTCAACTACCTAGATCAGGTTTCTGGTCAAGGCATCATCTCCGGTCAACATAATCAGCCTGAAAGTAACTTCTATACAGATGAAGTATTTAAAATCGCTGGCAAATACCCCGGTTTGTGGGGTAACGACTTTCGTTATGGTAAATGGGTGAAAAATCGCCAACAAATGACTAAAGAGGCGATCAGGCAATGGCAAGAGGGTAAGTTAGTCACGCTGATGTATCATGCGACTCGTCCTCTAGATGAACCAACCGACGGTTGGAGTAGTGTACAAGGAGAGCTATCACAGAGGGAGTGGGAAGAATTAGTAACCCCTGGAACACCTATACATCAACGTTGGCTCAAACAAATAGACCAGGTTGCTAATTACCTGAAACAGTTGCGTGATGCCAAAGTACCAGTTCTCTGGCGACCATACCATGAAATGAATGGTGGTTGGTTTTGGTGGGGTCAGAAGAAAGGGGAAAAGGGATATAAAAAATTGTGGCAATTGATGTACGATCGCTATGTCAACTACCATAGTTTAAATAACTTGATCTGGGTGTGGAATCCTAATGCACCCAGAGATGATGCCGAACCCTATGATGCTTATTATCCGGGGGACAAGTATGTCGATGTACTGGCAGCAGACGTTTACAATAACGACTATCGACGCAGTCACCACGACCAGTTAATGAAATTAGGAGGAGGTAAACCCATTGCCCTAGGCGAAGTGGGTATTCTTCCTAGTCCTTATGTACTTCAACAAGAGCAACCCCACTGGGTATGGTTCATGGCTTGGAGGGAGTTTTTGACCCAGAAAAACGACGAGGATTTTATCCGCCACGTCTACGAACACCCTTTTGTTTTTACCACTGATGAGGTAGATTTACCCAAACCGTAGCTGATGGAGATGGTAGGCGGATTTTCAGGGTCTAAACATCGGCGAAACGGCAAAACCTAAACAAATAAGAGAGGATTACCCTGATATGCAGTTGGCTAAGCGTTTACAACCTCTGCAAAACAATGTATTTGCTGATATGGATCAGGCTAAGGCAAAAGCTAGAGCCTCTGGTAAAGAGATTATTGACCTATCTTTAGGGTCTTCTGATTTACCAGCATCAGAGCATGTCGTTGCTGCTATTGAAGAGTCTTTGCATGACCCAAGCACTCACGGCTACCTACTATTTCACGGTACAGCAGACTTCCGTCAGGTAGCAGCTAACTGGTATACAGAAAGATATGGTATTCCCATTGACCCAGCAACAGAGGTGTTACCTCTAATTGGTTGTCAGGAAGGCACTGCCCATTTACCCTTAGCCTTGCTCAACCCTGGAGACTTTGCTCTCCTACAAGACCCAGGTTATCCTTCCCATGCTGGGGGGGTCTATCTAGCAGGGGGGCAAATTTACCGTATGCCTTTGCTGGTCGAGAATAGTTTCTTACCTGTCTTGGAGGAAATACCTGTACAAGTAATTGAGCAAGCGCGGATGATGGTTCTGAGTTATCCCCATAACCCGACGACAGCGATCGCACCCCTCTCCTTTTTCCAGAAAGCAGTGGCTTTTTGTCGTCAGCATGACTTAGTCTTGGTGCATGATTTTCCTTATGCAGACCTAGTTTTTACAGCAGAGTCCGACACTCCTGCTACTGTTCGCTCTCTTGCTCCCTCTGTTTTACAAGCTGACCCTGAAAAAGAAGTCTCCATTGAGTTTTTCACTTTATCTAAGTCCTATAACATGGGAGGCTTCCGGGTTGGTTATGCCATTGGTAATGAAAGATTAATTGCTGCCTTGCGACAGGTAAAAGCGGCAATTGATTTTAATCAGTATCGGGGAATCTTCAACGGGGCGATAGCTGCTTTGAGTGGGCCGCAAGGTAGCGTTAAAGAGACAGTCGAAACTTTCCGTCAGCGTCGAAATGCCTTTGTTGAGGCTTTACATCGCATCGGTTGGCAGGTTCCTACTTCTGTGGCGACTATGTATGTCTGGGCTAAGTTACCAGCACCTTGGCAAAGTAAGTCGGTAGAATTTTGTACTAAGCTAGTTGAAGAAACTGGTGTTGCCGCTTCTCCAGGAGCTGGTTTTGGCAAGACTGGTGAGGGTTATGTGCGTTTTGCTCTAGTCCATGAACCAGCAATTCTAGAAACCGCAGTAGAGCGCATTTCCGTCTTTTTACGTTCCCATTGCTAGTTTCAATTGTAGAGGTTGGGGAAAGGGAAAGAAACATCAACAAGATATCCGTAAACCAGAACCCCTTTCCCGAATGAAATAGAAGCATTCAACATAGGCACAAGCTCTAAGCGAAGGGACTTGAATCCTTTAATTTTTCTAATTTATTTTATTCTTCCCTGTTTATTACCGATTTAATACCTAAAAAATTCACTTATACGCTTTAACTTCAGAAGTGTGAATATTTCTCTGGCAAGAGTATGACCTTAAAAGGCAAGCTAATTGAGGTTCGTACTCTATTCATTTTTTATGATTTTTTGTATTTAAATATGCTGAAAATAGATAGTTTACAGCATATTGTTAGGCTATCTGTTACCAATAAAACTTTATTTAAATCTCAATTTTTCCTTAAAACATACTTAATTTTATCTAATAAAAGCCTCAAACAAAAAGTAGTGTAATTGACTGTTTTTTTAGAAAACAAAAAGTTATTTTTCTCATATCGAAATAGCAAAAACGACAAAACTAGTTTTTTGTTAACTGGAAAGATCTAATTTATTCCAAAAAGGAAGATATAGCAGTGAAGTTACTATTTGACGATCCAAACCCACCCACATTTGATGATCCTGTGAGTACATTAGTTTTAGACCCTGTAGATGAAACTTCTGTAGAAATTGGGGACTTTTATGAATTCGATACTGAGTTAGTTGAATTCATGGATTTTACTGATTTCACAGCTATCAGTCCATTGAAAGAAACTACTGGTTTCTCTACATTGGATACACCAGTATCCTTGGATGGTAACTTTGCTTTAAATGCAACTTTCACCGACGCAGCTCAAACATTTGTTTTGCCAGAGTTGGAGTCAACTCTGGGCTTAGAAGAGGGAGCAATACCCTCATCAATTAGTTTTGCAAATGACTTTCAAACTGATGTAGTCTTAACCGAAGACGCACAGTTTGACGGTAATCGAGTTATTGTTGATGCCGATTTTGTTGGCGGTGTTTTAGGTGTTAGTGGTGATGATTCTCTAGGAACGGTACTAGGAAATTTTGGAGTTAATATTCCTCCTAATATTCAGACTACTCTAGATACCGTAGGTGCTGGTACTGTCGGTGGTGCGTTAAACACCATTGGTGATTTATTCAACATTGAATTCAATGGCAGTGGTACCGTTACGAAAGACACAGGAGAATCCAGCACATTTGATTTTGAGTTTGTCGAGGGTGAAACCTTCGACCAAAGCCAACTCATCATTAATAACTTTAGTGACACGGCAGTTGCATCAAGCTTCCTAGATGGGCCGTCTACCGTCAGCTTCAGCGATCCTGATATCCTGGTAAGACTACAAACAGACAATTTAGTTGAACTACTCGAAGATAATCAGACAGCACTCGGCTTAACCTCTGCAGATATTGAGCGTATTCAAGGAACCGTCGATCTTGGCAGGCAGTTCTTTGTGGTTAATCCCTTCACTAATGAAATGGATCTGTTAACTGGTAGTTTAGATGTAACAACTCAAGTCATTCCTGGTTAAACTTTAATACATCTACCAGAAGGCATAAATCAATTAGATTTCGCACCTCTCTCTACAGCCGAATCCTTACCTAAACTAACAATATTGTTCAGTAGAGGAGGATTCGGTTTTCTTAGCAGATCTAAAATTCGATTCAAAATCCAAAATAGGTTGACGGAGTAAGAGTTTATTTAGTTAGTTAGATGTATTGTGGGGTCTAACCCCTCACCCCCTTTAGAGGGTTCTGTTTAAACATGCTTTATAGTACTTTCAACCGGAGAAGAGAATTGAGGTTTACAACGAATATTTTCTGAGTAATGTATAATTCTGACGTAGTAGCAAGATTCAGAATGCAACCTATTAGCTTTTCTAATCGCTGGACTGCAATTTTACAGTAAGGTAAAGATGTCCTAAGGAAAAGTTAAATTGGTAAATTCTGCCGTTGATTCAGGAATTTACGACGGATTAAGTGCAGCAAGAGTTGAGGTTCTAATTGGGTAGCGCTTCTAGCCTCTATCTGATTACAAGATTACTTTGATTAGTCAATAGTGATTAACGCAATCTGCACTACAAAAATAATCTTTAAACACCTAGAAACTGGGCAAGCCATCAAGCCTTCACAAGGAGACAATAGTAATGATTGAACTCTTATCTAATGAGTCAACAACTCTTCTTCAACTACAGGATTCACCTGGCGACATAATGACTCCTGCTCCGGAGGTAGTTGAAAGAGCTTTCTCTGTAAGTGGTACTATAACTGGCAATGCTACTTTAGCCCCGGAAGCTCAAGCTCTTCTTGACGATAATTCCAGCTTAATTAGTAGCTTATTCGGTTCAGAGCTTGAAATACCGGATAACTTTGCTATTGATGGACAGTTTGAAGATCTCAGCGTCACTTTAACGGAGACTACTTCACCTAGTGGAGTAAACACAGCCATGCTGAGTGGAGGAGCCGTTATTGAGGCCTTAGGCTTTGATAGTGACACCACTATTGGTGAAGCCCTTATTAGTTTAGGTCTAGGCTTGCCTGTTAGTGTAACGGATGCCTTTAACCAGATAAGCTCTGAGGATTTAGCAACTATTACAGACATTGACTCTAGTGATCCTAACTACGGAGGCGATGTACCTGAACTGCTAAATGACTTACTGGTAATTGAGATGTCAGGTGCTGGTACTGTCACAGATCCTGTAACTGATGCAGAACTCTCTCCCTATAACTTTGAATTTGTTCAGGGTGAGAACTTTGCTGACACTGGCATTGAAATTACGGGTTATCAAGAAGTAACTGTCGGTGATGGGGTAGAGGTTACATTTACCGATGTTCCCTTCGAGGTGGGCTTAGATATGGGTGTGTTGATGGAACTAGCCAGTGTAGTTCCTCTAGATAGCTCAGATTTGGGTTCGAGTTCTAGCTCGGTTTCTTCTATCTTGCAATTTTCTCCTATCTTGGCTAGCTTGCTCCAAGATACAACCACAGATATATTCACAGGAACTCTGAGTATGAGTGCCTTGGCTACTCCTACACCTGAGCCGGCTACTACTGTCTAAACAGAACTTGCCATAAGTTCAGCCTTGACAATACTATCCAGGGAGCAAAATTGCTCCCTTTTTTGTAGTTATGTATACTTATTTCTATACTTATGTATGTATTTTGCTGAAAATAAGCGGACACATACAGACGAAAGAGGTAAAAAAGAAGTAGATAGCCAAAAAGAGAGGTTTAAAAATTAATGTTAAATCTAAGAGACAAAATGAAAGAGCAAAAGCCAAGCCTGGACTTTGGCGAAGAGCTTTCAGACGAGGCTAGCTCAAAGGTCGTGGGAGGTTCGGTAATCTCGCCAATTAGTGGGGATCTAGATCAGAATGGGCTAATAATCGATGAACCAGAGAACACTCAGATATTCCCTCCATTACTATTTCTCTTCTAGTGAGTTCCTTCTCCCTAGTTGAAAGCTGGGAGATATAAAGGCTTCTAGCCTACTCTATTGGTCAAGGGGTGCTGTCTACCTGCTTACCCTAAAAAAATCTTGGTAGAGATAACCCTATTGGAAGACCGGGGAAATTTCGCAGCGTAAGTAGTTCGGTATAACTATCATCATCATTAGTGGTGAAATGTTGGACTGCTATGGTAAATTCTGCGAAAAACCTTTCCCTGGTTAAAGACCCAGAACGCTTAGAAAGCCGTCTTAAGGAAATTCCCCCAGAAGCGGGGGTTTACTTGATGCGCGACCAAAACAGTAATATTCTCTACATTGGTAAATCTAAAAAGCTGCGATCGCGCGTTCGTTCCTATTTCCGTGAGTCTCAACAACTAAGTGAACGCATTTCCTTAATGGTGCAACAGGTGGCAGAGATTGAATTCATTGTCACCGATACAGAGGCAGAAGCTTTAGCATTAGAAGCCAATCTTGTCAAGCAGCACCAACCCTATTTCAATGTGCTGCTCAAAGACGATAAAAAATATCCTTACGTCTGCATAACTTGGTCAGAAGACTATCCCCGCATCTTTATTACCCGTAAGCGGAGACAGGGTAAGGCAAAAGATAAATATTATGGACCATTTGTCGATTCGGGAACCCTGCGCCGCACTCTCCACATTGCCAAGCGCCTCTTCCCTCTGCGACAGCGTCCTCGACCTTTATTTAAAGACCGTCCTTGTCTTAACTATGACATAGGGCGTTGTCCTGGTGTCTGTCAGGAGTTAATTACGCCGCAAGAATATCATAAGACAGTGCAAAAAGTGGCAATGGTCTTTCAGGGTCGTACAGGGGAACTAAGCGACTTGCTTACTCAGCAGATGGAAGAGGCGGCGGAGTCCCTTAACTTTGAACAGGCGGCTCGCTTACGAGATCAAATTGGCGGTATTAAGTCCCTGAGTGCTGGGCAAAAAGTATCTTTGCCTGATGATACCGTCTCGCGGGATGCGATCGCTCTAGCGGCAGATGCAAACCATGCTTGTATTCAATTATTTCAGATTCGTGCTGGTCGTTTGGTAGGACGCTTGGGGTTTTTCGCTGATGCGCAATCTGGTACACCTGGAGCAATTTTACAACGGGTACTAGAAGAACATTACCAAGCAGCCGACTCAGTAGAAATTCCGGCAGAGATTTTAGTACAGCACCCATTACCTGAAGAGGAGATGCTAGCAGAATACCTAGGTGCTAACAAGGGGCGCAAGGTTAGCATCATCGTACCACAGCGGCAGAGTAAAGCTGAGTTAATTGAAATGGTGGAGCGCAATGCTAATTATGAGCTAGAACGTACCCAGCGTTTTGCCGAGAGTAATTTGCAAGCAATGCAGGATTTGGCAGATATTCTTGATTTACCCGATTTACCCCATCGCCTTGAAGGTTATGATATTTCCCATATCCAGGGTGCCAACGCCGTTGCTTCTCAGGTAGTATTCATTGATGGCACACCAGCTAAGCAATATTATCGCCACTATAAGATTAAAAATCCCCAAGTTAGAGCTGGTCACTCTGACGATTTTGCCAGTCTTGCTGAAGTAATCCGCCGTCGCTTCCGCAAGTATGAAAAGGGGAGTGATGTTAACCCTAGTGAGAATTCTCCTGATTGGCCTGATTTAGTAATGATAGATGGAGGTAAGGGACAACTATCAGCCGTTGTTAAAGTCTTGCAGGAAATGAACTTACTACAAGACTTGCGTGTAGTTAGTTTAGCCAAGCAACGAGAGGAAATTTTTATACCAGGGGAGTCCTTACCTCTGTCAACTGAAGCAGAACAACCAGGGGTGCAGTTATTACGACGTTTACGGGATGAAGCACACCGCTTTGCTGTTACTTTTCATCGTCAACAGAGAACTGAAAAACTACGGCGTTCCCGTTTAGATGAAATCCCCGGACTTGGTTTCCAAAGACAAAAACAACTATTGGCACATTTCCGTTCAATTGACTATATTCGAGAAGCATCTATTC
>JBAUJE010000309.1:0-73210 GCA_049683475.1 Coleofasciculaceae cyanobacterium
AGCATGAATGAGTCAAATGACTCGCTGTTAGGCTCGGTTGTCTATGCAAGGGGGAGTCGTTCCCCCTCATGTCTTAAAGCCAGAGGCTCCCCGACTCCCCCTTCCGAACCCCGATTTCCGGTGGGGAGTCGGGAGTCGGGAGTCGGGAGTCGGGAGGTGAGGAGGTGAAGTAATAACATTGGACTATATTAAGCTACCCCATCACTCCATCTCCCCCTGCTTCCCCTGCTTCCCCTGCTTCCCCAACTCCTGACTGCTAAACAGCGAGCTTTTGACCAAGTTGCTTTGCCCTTCTTCTAGTTCTCTCAGAAAGTTGTAGATCTTTTGGGTTAGCCTGACCAACCCAGAGTACCCCAATCGGTTTTGCTCCTAGCATTTTAGATAGCCTTTTCAAAGCCCCTAGTGTTCCTGTCAGTAGTCTACTTATCAAGGCTGGCGCAGCACTAGAGGAAACCAAGACAGACTTTTTACTCATTGTCGGATTCCTAAATTTAGGTGCGGCTGCATCCCACGGCCAATAGCCATAGCAAACACATCTTTCTAAGAAGCGTTGCGTCAAGGCATTAATATTGCCGAAATTGACAGGAGAACCAATAACTAGGGAATCAGCACTTTCAATCTCTTGTAAAATGTTGTCCATATCATCTGCTAGAACACATTTGCCTCGCCCTGGGCCGGGTTCTTGCAGACAGACACGGCAATTGGTACAAAATTCAATGTGTTGATCCTGAAGATAAATCTTGTCAGTTTCTGCTCCTTGTTTTGCCGCTTCTTCTAAAATAGAGGTCACTACTGAATCAATGACACCATTTTTGCGGTAACTGCCAACAATACCAACTACTTTGTGATTTGTATTCATAGTTTCTCCTATCCTTTCTAACGACAGGAATTGGCTATTTTACCTCTAAATAACTAGAGAACTTATACTCATCTACTAGTATTATCTGACAAAGATGTTTACTCGGCACTTATTAAGGCTGATTTGCTTGCAATTTTTAACAATCTGAGAGACTGTTTATAAGGTAAATTGGAAAATTTTCTAGTAGTTCACTAAATTGATTGGGACAGGTTTTTCTCTCACCGCGTCTGTGCGTCTTCCCCACCTGTCAAATTTGTTGTGGCGGACGACTAAGCAAGACTGGAAAAAAGTGCTGACCAATCAATAACAGATGGTCTTGAACCTTGGTTAACCAGCTCAAATACTTTTCCTTCTGTAACAGGGTTATCTAGGCACTCTACACAAGCTGCTGCTACATCAATCCGACTAGTCTCACCTGATAGGGTATCTCCTGTACCTACAACTACACCTAATTTGCCTTCTGTTTTTGCCTTGAGTAAGGTATTTAAATCATAGGAAGTGTAGGGACCATCAATTAGCCGTGCTGGGCGAATAATCGTGTAAGGTAAGCCAGAATTGATAATCGTTTCCTCGGCTTTTTGTTTGGCATCAAGTACGCCAAAGGAATTGAGAATACTAAAGGGGGGTTTATCTTTGCGTAAGATGCCACAAGAGGAGATAAAAATAAATCTTTTTAAATCTTTGGGGGCTGCATTTACCAGGTTACTAACACCTTGAGCATCCACCTGTTCCGGACTATTTCTTGCCTGAGTTTGACGGTATGCTGAATCTAGATAGATTTTACCCCATTCAATTAAACTTCCTAAACCTTGAGCTTCTGTCTTAAAATCCCACTTGTTAGAGGGAAAAGCTGTAGTTCCAGTACAGCAGATAATGTAGGTAATATTTTGCACAGCAGTAGGGAGAGTAGCGGGTTTGCGAATGTCACCAATTGCCACTTCTACTTGGTTATCAAACATTTTCTGCGCTTTTTCCGTGCTACGGGTTAGAACACGAACGGGAAAGCCAATCTCAAGAAGCTTAGCTACTGTTAATTGCCCAACTCCGCCTGTAGCACCTGCAACTAGTACTCGTTCATTAGTTCTTGCTGTTTGTGAAGTCATGGCACCCTCTTGTTTGATTTAGGTACTTTAACGCAAGACTTGGGGGAAATTGAAGCGATCGCGCGTTCTAGTAGCGTTTCCGACAGGAAAAGGGAAAAGCGAAGTTAGCCAACTTTATCGGTAATAGCAATAGAGCTTTTACCCGAAAAGCTTGGGTAAAGCCTTTGGTTGAGGCAAAGGGAAATTAAGTTGCGTGCAAATTAACCCTTAACCGACTTCTGCCAGGAGCTTAATAGCTCAATCTAAAAATCTGGGATTATCTAGCAAAAAATATGTGATTGTCTTGGGATAGTGAAGCTGACTAAGATAGTGTCATCTGGGAAAAACACCAAGGAAACAAGGATGTGACCAAACATGAATCTTGTTCCTCGTGTTACCCAGAAGTTCAAATTACCTCTCTATAAGGATCATACCATGAGTAAGCAAAATCTGGAACAGTTCTACACCCTCATCGAAAGCAGCCAAGAGCTACAAGCACAACTTGGTGCTGCTGATAACCAAGGCAGCTTTGCTGAAACCGCAGCACGCCTCGGTCAAGAAAATGGCTACTCTTTCACTTCTGAAGATGTTAATGCTTTTATCAGCCAGAAGCGTGACGGAGTTAATGCTGAACTGAGCGAAGAAGATCTCGAAGCTGTGGCCGGCGGTAAAAGAGATCGTACCTGTCCCTCAGACACCAGAATTACATTCTGTGTTGCTATCAGCAGCTGCTGGGGTAGTGTTTGCTAGAGCAAACCTGCTAATTCTGGGTTCATAATGACTATCTAAATCTAGTTAACTGAACCCCGCCAGGGGGTTGTACTCCCTGGCTAGAAAATTTTGTCATCTCTCAAACCAGACTTCTTTGATTTTTCATAAATTCCATCTATTAGTTAAGAGGTGGTAAATGTTTACATTTAATTTACTAGATTCCTCTACTGCATCTCAGTATGAATCAATGACTTTTCCTAGTTACCAATATCTTCTGCAAAATATTGATTCAGATCCATCAGTTGTGGCAATTGGTGCTTCTAAGCAACAGCAGCCTGTTGGTTTAGCTCTGGCTAGAATTGTACAGGATAAAATCTCAATCATTTTCTCTATATTTGTGGCTCCCCAATATCGGAGGGCTGGTATTGGCACATCTCTATTAAGCCATTTAGAAAAAGAATTAAAAGCGAGAGATTGTAAGATACTTCAGTTAACTTACACGACAGGAAAACCCACCACACCTGCCTTAGAACATTTACTCCAGAAATTTGAATGGACACCACCGAAAACCAGGACATTAGTTTGTAAAGGTGAGGCAGAGAGAGTAATACAAGCCAACTGGATTAAAAGATATAGTCGTATCCCTAACTCCTATCAAATCTTTCCTTGGCAAGAAATCACCCCAGAAGAGCGACAAGCAATTCAACAGCAACAGGAAGCTCAACCTTGGATTCCTGAAGACCTAATTCCCTTTCAACATGAAGAGAATCTAGAGCCATTAAACAGTTTAGGTTTGCGTTACCAAGGTCAGGTAGTAGGGTGGGTAATTAACCATCGCCTTGCCCCAGATACCATACGTTATACCTGTAGTTTTGTTAGGGAAGATTTGCAAAAAATGGGGCGGATTATTGCTTTATATTCTGAAGCTTGCCAACGCCAAATTCAAGCTAATATTCCTAGAGGAATCTGGACTGTGCCATCTTTTCATAAATCGATGGTGGCATTTGTACAGCATCGTTGGGCACCTTATCTCAATTCGATTAGCGAAAGTAGAGCAACTTTGAAATTAATCTAGCAGTCAACTCGATTTTAGATTTTGGATTTTAGATTTTGGATTAAAATCAATCGGAGCATGTACTCATGATGGCGGAGCAGACGTAGCGTAGCAAGTATTGAGATGCAGTTAGTCCAAAATCTCTTCATTGTTTGGTCAATTACCTTGAGTACTAATGTTAGCTCAAAAGCAAAACTTATTCCGAAAAAAGTCACTGGAGCGTTTATCTTCTCCAGAAAGACTAGATAGGCTAGTACAGGTGGTCAGTCCCCGCAGCTGGCTACCTCTTACTTCTTTGGGATTATTGATTTCAGCAGCTTTAGCCTGGAGTATTTATGGACGCATCCCTATTACTGTTGAAGGTAAAGGAGTACTGGTTTATCCCAGTAAAGTCATCTCCTTGCAGTCAGAGAGTTCAGGACAATTACTTCAGTTGAACTTTCAAGTCGGAGACATAGTTAAGAAGGGGGAGGTGCTGGCAACTGTTGACCAATCAAAAATTCAAAAGCAATTACAACAACAGCGTCTAAAACTAGATTCACTACAGTCTCAAGACCAAGCGGTTAGTTCACTGCAAAATCAGGAAAGTGTACGAGATAAAAGCACCATTGAACAGCAACGTCAGAATGCTCAACAACAAATTAGAGAATTACAAACTCTAACTCCCCTTCTTCGAGCTAAAAGCAGAGAATCCATTGAAAAACAACGTATACAACTCCAACAAAGAATTTCCGAATTAGAAAACTTAACTCCAGTACTTCAAAAGACAAGTCGAGAATTAATCCAAAAGCAGCGTCAGAGCTTTCGGGAACGTATTCAGGCAGCTCAAGCTCAACTACCACTGCTAAAAAAAAGAGTAGAGAGTCGTCGCTTTTTGTTAGATGAAGGAGTAATTTCTGATGATTTATTTGTTCGTACTCAAGAAGAATACCTAAGAAAAGAAGAAGAAATAGCTCAATTAGAAACTCAGTTTAAAGAATTAGAAGTTAATGAAACTAATTCACGAGAGAGATATATAAATAATCTCAATGAAATTTCCAGAACCCGTATTGAACTACAAAGACTGGCAGTTGAGGAAACTAATTCTGAGCAAGCTTATCTTAAAAATCTCAATCAAATTTCCCAACTTCAGGCTGAATTGAAAGATTTGGATAGTCGCGAAGCTAATCTTGCTAGGCAAAATCTACAAGATACTACCATCCGGAAAAAAGAAATTCAGGAAGTTAAGCGTAATATTGCTCAGTTAGAACTGGAGTTAGAAAAGAATAGCCAAATTGTTAGCCAACATTCAGGCAGAATTCTGGAAATTACGGTTAATCCTGGTGAAGTTCTTAATGCAGGAACTCGTTTAGCCACTATAGAGGTGGAAGAGCAAAATAGTAAGTTAGTTGGTATTACCTATTTCCCTATTGCTGAAGGCAAGAAAATTCAGTCAGGAATGAATCTACAAATTACACCACAAACAGTTAAGAGAGAACGCTTTGGCGGAATTGTTGGTGCTGTTAGTCATGTCTCAGCATTTCCCATTACTAGAGAGGGTGCAACTAAAGTGGTGGGTAACCCAGAATTAGTCGCTAGTTTAGTCTCTCAAGAACAGGAAGGTGCAATACAAATATTCGCTGACCTAGAACTAGATTCTACAACTCATAGTGGTTATAAGTGGTCTTCTTCTGCTGGCCCACAACTAGAAATATCCTCCGGAACTACGACTTCGGTGCGAGTTCAAGTGGAAGAACGAGCTCCTATCACCTTTGTTTTACCTATTTTGAGGTCTGTTAGTGATATTTACTAATTCAGCTTTAGTAACTTTAACTAATCCTTGGCAACGCCTGCAAAAATTACTACCCAGCAGAGGTAAGCGTTTCAAGACACCTACTCTTCTGCAAATGGAAGCAGTTGAATGTGGTGCTGCTGCTGTGGGTATTATTCTAGGTTACTATGGTCGGATTGTACCTCTACCAGAACTGCGCCAGGAATGTGGTGTTTCTCGTAATGGTAGCAAGGCTTCTAATATGGTCAAAGCTGCCAGAAATTACGGACTCCAAGCTAAAGGCTATAAAAAGGAGCTCGAAGAACTACAAAAGCTACGTCCTCCTTATATTGTCTTCTGGAATTTTAATCACTTTGTCGTAGTCGAGGGGTTTCGCAGTTCTCAAGTTTATCTCAATGACCCAGTTTCTGGGCCACGTACTGTATCTTTGTCAGAATTTGACCAAGGCTACACCGGAGTGGTACTAGTCATGGAACCTGGCCCGGAGTTTGTCAAAGGAGGTCGCAAACCTAGCCTTATTTACTCCCTCTGGGATAGGTTACATGGTGCCGTTGGTGCTTTGGCTTACGCGATAATCGCTGGATTTCTGCTCACGATTATTGGGCTGGTAATACCTGTTTTTAGCCAAGTATTTGTAGACGAAATTCTGATTCAGCAACGGCATTCATGGCTGCGACCGTTGCTTTTAGTGATGGCAATTACTCTCCTAATGCAGGGATGGTTAACCCTCTTGCGACTGCGTTATCTACGTCGTCTGAAAATTAAACTAGCGATGGGTATGTCCAGTCGCTTTCTCTGGCATATTCTGCGTCTACCTGTAAGCTTTTACTCCCAACGTTTTGCCGGAGAAATTAGTAATCGTGCCAATTTAAATGACCAAGTTGCCAATGTTGTTTCTGGGCAGTTAGCAACTACTTTAATTGATGCAATTATGGTGATTTTTTATGCCATAGTCATGGTTCAATATGATTGGCTACTAACAACAATCGTTGTCGGTTTTGCTCTATTTAACGTCTTTACCTTACAACGTATTTCCCGTCAGCGTGTAGATGCTAATCAACGATTGATTCAAGAGTATGGTAAAGCGGCAGGGGCTTCTATTGCTGGTCTGCAAAGTATCGAAACTCTTAAGGCATCCGGCTTAGAATCGGATTTCTTTGCTCGCTGGTCAGGTTACTACACGAAAGCTCTTGATTCCCAGCAGGAACTAGGACTAACTAATCAGATTTTTTTGGTATTACCTAAGCTGTTATCCGCCCTTTCTACTATGTTTTTGTTAGTTGTTGGTGGTTTACGGGTAATGGATGGACATCTCAGTATTGGTATGCTCGTCGCCTTTCAAGGTTTAATGCAGGGTTTCGGACAACCTATCAATAATCTTCTCAATTTTGGTGCTACCCTCCAAGAATTAGAAGGGAATTTAATTCGCCTAGATGATGTTCTCAGCAACCCCACAGACCCGCAAGTAGAGCAAAGGGAAAAAGAATTGGTTAGTTCTATTCCTAAGTTGCAGGGTTATGTAGAATTACGTAATCTCACCTTTGGTTATAGCCCCCTAGAATCTCCTCTGATTGAAAACTTTAATCTTGCTATTAAACCGGGGCAAAGAATTGCTTTGGTAGGAGGAAGCGGTTCTGGCAAGTCTACCATTGCTAAGCTAATTAGTGGGATTTATCAACCTTGGTCTGGAGAAATTTATTTTGATGGTCAAGACAAAAATCAGCTGCCCCATGAGTTGCTGATTAATTCAGTGTCAATGGTAGAGCAAGATATTCAGTTGTTTGGTGGGAGTATTCGGGATAATTTAACCCTTTGGGATGCCACGATACCAGATAAAAATCTCATCTCAGCTTGCCAAGATGCGGCAATTATGGATGTTATTAACTCTATGTCGGGAGGTTTTGAGGCAAAACTAATAGAAGGTGCAGCTAATTTAAGTCAAGGTCAGCGACAAAGGCTAGAAATTGCTAGAGCTTTGGTTAATAATCCTTCTATTTTAATTATGGATGAAGCTACCAGTGCTTTAGATACGGAAACAGAAAAAATTATTGACGAGAACCTGCGGCGACGGGGTTGCACCTGCATTATTGTGGCACACCGATTAAGTACTATCCGCGACTGTGATGAAATTATTGTCTTGGAACGAGGCAAGGTAGTACAACGGGGTATTCACCAAGAATTATGGCACGCTGAGGGAGTTTATTCTCAGTTACTGCGTACAGAGGGGGAAGTGTTGTAGGGGAGGTGAACAAAAAAAGGTATGGGAGAGGTTTTTTGAGTAATGAGTAATGAGTAATGAGTAATGAGTGGGGGGATAGTTTGAGGGTTTTTGCACAACTTGCCAAATAGGCAATTTAAATTTTCATTAGCTCAAGGCTGAATAAAACTTGGGCAAAAATAATAAATTGGCTTAATAAACTGCATATAAATGCTAATAAATGCTGATAAATCCAGTATTGCCAGAGGTTTATCAATTTAAATAATGACTGTATACGGACAGATTTATAAACTTAAGGGTAATGAGCCGATTCTACTAGATGACCCGCAGAAGGTTTGGGTAGTTCAGTCTGGTTCAATTGCTTTATTTGCAGTTACGGTTAAAGATGGTGTTGTTGAAGGAACTCGCCGTTATCTATTTAGTGTAGAAGCTGAACAAGCACTGTTTGGAACTGCGACTAAATCTGATCAGCAACATCGTCAAATTTTGGCAGTACCTATTGGTGAAGCAAAATTACTTCAAGTAGATCGGCAATATTTGGCTGAGTTGTTTACTAAAGGTGAGGCGAAGGCGATCGCTTGGTTGGAAGGTTGGCTTTCACAACTTGGTAATGCTCTCTCTCAAGTATCTTTATCCCCTATTCAGGTGCAAGCTGGGGGTGGGGAAACTCTTAGTTTAAGCAATGGTCAAACCTTTCAGCCAGAAGGGGATGCTATCTGTTGGGTCAAGCTTGAGCAGGGAACTGCCGATTTTCTAGGGTTTGAGCAACTGACTTTGAGCAAAGCAACTGGCGTTTTTCCCCTCAGTAAGAGGATGGGGTTGCAAGCTGTTGGTCGGGTAGATTTGACTACTTATGCTACCCATCAATTGCCTAATCTTGATACTCTTTTGGTCGGACTTTCCCAGCTAAATACTCAATTCCTATTCTGCATTGACTTATTAGATCAACGACTTGCAGCAGAAGAAATGGTGCGATTAAGCGATCGCCAACGCTTGAATCGTCAGGTGACAGAAAAAGCGCTGCAAGAGTTAGCCTCAACTATTAATCCCCAACAGAGAAAATTTCCCTCAGAAGATAATCCTTTATTAGCAGCTGCTGGTGCGGTGGGTAGAGTTTTGGGGATAAACATTCGTCCCCCGGATGTGTCTGAAAATCTCAAAAGGGTAAAAGAACCACTAGAGGCAATTGCTAGAGCTTCCAGAGTTCGGATGCGGCGGGTACTATTAGTAGAGAATTGGTGGCACACTGATTGTGGCCCTTTAGTTGCCTATAGGGAAGATGATAACCGACCAGTTGCCTTGTTACCCAGTTCGACCAACAGCTATAAAATCTATGACCCAGTTGAGCAGAGTCTTTTACCAGTAAATCGACCGATAGCGACCACCCTGAAGCCTACAGCCTACATGTTTTATCGGTCTTTACCTGATAAAGCTTTGTCAGCTTGGCAACTACTGCGCTTTGCCTTCAAAAATCGTGCTGGGGATTTGGTCGTAGTTTTAGGTACGGGAGTGGCCGTTACCTTGCTGGGAATGCTCACAGCAGCTGTAATGGCAATGATGATTGATAAAGCAATTCCCGATAGTGACAGAGGCTTATCAGTACAAATTGGCTTAGGATTACTGGTGGCGGCGTTGGGAACAGCTCTATTTATGTTAGCTCAGGGGTTGGCAATGCTGCGCATCGAAACAACTGGTGACTCCTCTACCCAGGCGGCGGTCTGGGATCGGCTGTTAAATTTGCCAGTATCTTTTTTTCGGCAGTACACTACAGGTGACTTACAGAACCGCGCCTCATCAATTAGTACCATTCGTCGTCAACTCAGTGGCCGAAGTCTCGTCAATTTAATTAGTAGTATGTTTGCCCTTTTCTATCTGGGGCAATTATTTTACTACAACTCCAAATTAGCTCTAGTTGCTGTGGTAGTGACTATTATTTTGCTGAGTGTAACCACCGTCTCTGGTTTACTTCTACTTAATAAGATACCTCCCCTGCTGGAATTACAAGGTAATATTTTTGGTCAAACGGTACAGCTAATTAATGGTATTTCTAAATTACATGTTGCTGGTGCTCAAGAGCGAGCCTTTGCTGATTGGAGTAAAAATTATAGTCGGCAAATTAAGCTAGAACTGACTACTCAACGAGTGGAAGATACTGTTGCCCTTGTCAATACAGTTATGCCCACCCTGACTTCTGGTATTATCTTTTGGTTTACTGCCAATCTAATTCAGGAAGCTCAAAATTCTGGCGAAGTTGGACTATCCCTAGGTACTTTTTTAGCTTTTAATACTGCTTTGGGTCAGTTTCTCAAGGGTTCTACAGACTTAAGTAATACCATTACCGAAGTTTTGCCTGTTATCCCTCAATGGAAACGCACCCAGCCTATTTTAGGAACTATTCCAGAAGTTGATTTGCGCAAAGCTAATCCGGGTCAACTCAAGGGCAAAATAGTTTTAGATCGGGTTAACTTTCGCTACCAAACCGACAAACCCCTCAACTTAGAGAATGTAAGTATCTCTGCTGAACCTGGGGAATTTATTGCTTTAGTTGGGCCTTCTGGTAGTGGGAAATCAACTATCTTGCGATTGCTGTTAGGGTTTGAAACTCCCGAATCTGGGGGCATTTACTACGATGGCCAAGATTTATCAGAATTAGATGTAGATGCTGTACGCCGACAACTGGGAGTTGTTTTACAAAATGGTCGGTTAATCGCAGCTTCCATTTTTGAAAACATTGCTTGTGGAACCCAGATAACCTTAGCAGAAGCCTGGGAGGCCGCACGCAGGGCCGGATTAGCTGATGATATCGTCGCTATGCCCATGACAATGCATACTGTGATTAGTGAAGGGGCCAGCAATATCTCTGCCGGACAAAGACAGAGGTTACTAATTGCTCGCGCTTTAGCCTTGAAACCCCAAGTTTTACTCTTTGATGAGGCAACTAGTGCTTTAGATAATAAAGTCCAGGCAATTGTTAGTGAAAACTTAGATAAGTTACAAGTTACCCGTATTGTTATTGCCCACCGCTTGAGTACAATTCGTAACGCTCACCGTATTTATGTGCTCCAAGATGGGCGAATTGTAGAACAAGGCAACTTTGAAGAACTAGCTAATGCTGAGGGGTTGTTTACTCAGTTGATAACTCGGCAGATGGCGTAGTTGAGTTTTTAACTAAATTGATCATAAATGTCTGACAAATAGTATACATTTTTATCTCGTCAGAGTGTAAATGATTGTTAAAAAAATTGAGAAATCTGAATAAAGCAAGCGCCTCAAACTGAGATGTATATAGTAGGCACCAGTAACTGATCAGTTTTTATTATGTTAATGACTCGTGACAGAGATCTTGTAGCAGACGCAGTTTCTTGGAGAAAGCCAGAGACACGGGTAAAAGCAGAACTAGAACTGTCTGTATCTTTACTTCAAGCCACTTTAGAATCAATGGCAGATGGTGTTATTGCCATCAATTGTCAGGGAGAGATACTCAGTTTTAATCAAAAATTTGTCCAGATGTGGCAGATTCCGGAGACTATCCTTATTTCACGCAACTATCATCGATATCTGACTTTTTGCAAGAAGCAACTGAAAGACCCAGAAAATTTTGACCAGCACATCCAAAAACTTGATAGCCACAGTGAGATTAAAGGAGATGAGATTCTAGAGTTAAAAGATGGGAAAATTTTTCAGTTCAACTATCAACCTCTGCGACTAGCTGAACAAATTGTGGGCAGAGTTTGTAGCATTCGAGATATAACTAACAGTAAATATGCCTTTCCCACCAAGCCAGTTTCGACACCACCATCTAGTAAAACTGAAAAATCGCTAGAACCGCACTCCAAATTTCCTTCCTATCCTCAAATAGGTCAAGTTTTTAAGTTCATTGAAGAAAATTATTACCAATCAATTAGCTTGTCTGATGTAGCTGTAGCTGTTGGTTACTGTCCAGCTTATTTAACCGACTTAGTGCGACGTTGTACTGGACAAACGGTGAATCATTGGATTATTGAGCGTCGGATGGTAGCAGCACGCACCTTGCTACTAGAAACTAATCAGTGTGTGCATCAAATTGCTCAGGCATTGGGCTATCAATATGATAGTCATTTCTTCCGCCAGTTTCGCCAATTCCACGAAACTACTCCCCAGGCCTGGAGAAAGGCTCAAAGAAGCTAGTAGGCAAGTTAAAACAGGGAGAGAAAACCAACTATCAAAATCAGTTTTTTCAAGTAATAGAAAAAATTAAAAATTGTGAGTCTTGTTCAATCATTTCGTGCAGAGGTCTTGACCTACTTTGGTGCAAATACCGTCCAAGTAGAAGAATTGTTGACCTACAATCAAAATATTTTCTGTCACGATCAATTAGTCTTTCCTCTCCAGTTTCCCCTAACTTCTGAAGCCCATGTGGCTACTTGGGAAAAATATGCTGTTGCAGCAAAGGAATTAGGAGTTTTTGAGGTACTGAAACAGCGGCTAGTGCAGTTTCGCTTTCCCATCCAAGAGGGTATAAGCCAGAGTGAAGCCTACCGTTGTGCCACTCGTCGGGGTGTTTCCGTAGATAATATGGTTGAAGCAACTGGTTTAGTCTTAAAACAACCAGAGAGACTTCAGTTGATTCTGCATCAAAGTTTAGCTGGTACTATCCCAGTTTTGCTAACTAGTAACCGAGAGGATTTTGTTTCTTTGGTGCAATCTTTAACTAGGCGCAATGAACCCCATCCCATCCCTGCTTCTATGGCAGCTTGCATGGTTACTGGTTTCAACAACTGGGATAGAATTAACCAATATCGTCAACAATGGGCAGCGTGTAATCCTAGTAATTGCTCTGAAACTAGTTGGCAAGCTGAGTTTAAAAGAATCATACCGCAAAAGCAACTTTACCAAGACCGATTCATTATTTTAGGGAAAGGTTGCTACAGCAATGTTGCAGCTAAAGAGATGAGACTTGCAGAACTCCAATGGCAATGCCTATCTCACCTAATTCGTCTGGAACACGAAAGTACTCATTACTTGACATTGCGCTTGTTTAACTCCATGCGCAACAATTTACTAGATGAAATAATTGCCGATTATCAGGGCATCGTTACGGCTACAGGTAGCTATCAAGCTGATAGTTTCTTGCGTTTTATGGGCTTAGAGTTTTTCCCCGATTATCATCAGGGAGGTAGACTACAAAACTACTTAGGAAATCCTCCTCTTTCTTCTGGCAGTTTTAAGATTTTACAGGCTTTGGTCACAGTTGCCGCAGATAATTTGCAGCGTTTTGATACTCTAGTTGGCAGTAAATTACGAGATATTAATCTTCAACATGTGGTATTAATTGCCCTGAGTTACTTGACCTTGGAAGAATTGGCATCAAAAGAAGCAAGTTATCGAATTCAACAAAGCATCGATAAACTACGAAAACTAGATTTATCTCTTCTCAAATAAGATAAATAAAAAAATGAGACTGTAAATCAAAAAAAAATCTCTTGGGATTCCAGGTTACTACGCCTAGGATTGTAAGAGCAGGTACTATAAGCCTACTAATCTAGCTCTAGCCTTTTTATTTGAGGAAAAACATTTAATAATTTAGCTAAACAAGAAAAATAATCTATCCATAATTGACAAAATACTTAAAGGAGAATTTAAAAGTGATCCCTACTCAGTCCCCAATAAAAGTTAATACCTTAGATATAGCAGGAATTGTTAGTAAATCCTCATTCATCTCAGAACGTTTTAGAAACGAACATCTAGAAGTAAACCTTACTCAAGAACAAAAAATAATAGCTAAGACGCGCCTAACTCGTTGGTGCAAAGTTACTGCTCAAGGAAACTGGGAAAATTTTCAGAAACGTCTAGAGTGGGAAGGTTGGAGTATTGCTCAAATAAATCAAGTATTAGCAACCGAGCCTATTTCTGCGAATCCAGCCTTACCAGCTTGGGCAAACACTTTGAGTGACATTTTAACGCTAGTCCCCGAACTTAGCCGACAAAAAATATCTCCAAATCCTATAAATTCTGAGCATCCTTCTCCTTTTGAAGATGTATTAATACCTCTAGTTTTTGTAGCGCGGCAAAAATTACTGCACCGTCTAGATGTTCCGTCTCTCTCTCTAGAGAGTTTACCCTTGAAGTTGCTCAGCGAACCAGCTTACTTGAGTCTGGAGAAATCTTTACTGCAAAGGCTGGCTAATATCACAGCCAAAACTTTAGATTATGAATTTTCTCATTCTCGTCCTCTAGGTAAAAATCTCCTTAACTTATTAATACAAACAAGCCAAGGAGTAGCTAGTAAAGAGCAGTATCAAAAGTTTGTCGATAAATTATTAGCTGATGGTCTGCTGAGTTTTTTCCAAAAATACCCTGTCTTGGCTAGGCTAATCTCCATAAGTATTGATTTTTGGGTAGAATCGACAGGGGAGTTTTTAGAAAGACTTGAGGCTGATTTGCCAGCCATCCAAGAAATATTTACTGAAGATTTGCCAAAGAGAGCAGAGTACTCAAACTTGAGTGAGCTGGGTAAAGTAAAAGAAATCCAAGCGTCTTTATCCGATTACCATAATCAAGGTCGTTCAGTTATATCCCTCACTTTTACCTCTGGGCTGAAGTTAATCTATAAGCCGAAAAACTTGAGCTTGGAAGTTACTTATTGTCAATTACTAGACTGGTTTAATCAGCAATTTACATCCCAAGCCAACCAAGGTATTGAAGCTACTAATTTGCTGTTCAAAGTCCTCAAAGTTTTGAACCGCGGTAGCTATGGCTGGGTAGAATATGTAGAGCAAAAACCCTGTGAAGATGAGGAAGCGGCCCAGCGTTTTTATCAACGAGCAGGTATGTTGCTGTGCTTGCTATATTTGTTGGGAACCAGTGACTGTCACTATGAGAATTTAATCGCTAGTGGTGAACATTTGGTGCTAATTGATATGGAAACTGTCATGCATCACCAAGCCAAAGCGATGGAAGAGTTTCTTCCCCAAACAGCAACTTCCGTGGCAACAAATCATCTCTTTGACTCAGTTCTCAGTACAGGAATGTTGCCGATGTGGGACTTTAGTGCCGATCAGTCGATCGCCTTTGATCTTAGCGGCTTGGGTAGTGTGGAGAGTCAACCAGCACCCATACCAATGCCAGTTTGGAAGTTTATTAATACAGATGATATGTACCAGGGGTTTGAAAGTCTGAACAGACCCCTACAAGCTAATATAGCTACTTTGCAGGGAACCCCTCTCTCTCCGAACGACTACATTGATGAGTTAGTCGGCGGCTTCGAGAAAATGTATCGTTTCCTGATTCAAGAAAGGGACGCACTCTTAGCAACCGATAGCCCTCTGAGTGCATTTCGCTCTGAGCAGGTAAGATTCATCTTCCGCCCAACGAGAATTTATGGTAGGGTGTTTAGTAATGCTATGGCTCCAGAGTGTCTTCGCAGTGGTCTGGATTGGAGTATAGAAGTAGACTTGCTCAGTCGAGCCTTTCTCTTTGCTGAGAACAAACCCCTAGCTTGGCCAGTTTTAGCAGCAGAACTTAGAGCAGTAGAACAGTTAGATTTTCCTTACTTTAATGCTGTTACTGCTAGTGATACTCTTATGCTCGGGGGAGGGCAAAAAATTGTTGACTATTTTCAGCAACCTAGCTACAGAGAAGTAGTTAATCGTCTACAAAAATTTTCTGAAAACGACTTGATGCAGCAAGTGGGAATTATCCAGTTGGCTTTTTATGCTAGGGTAGCCCAGGCTGTACCCGCTGAAACGGGTAACTCCCAAATTGAGCAACGAGAAGAATATTCTCTATCTGCTTTAACACCAGAACAGTTAGTACAGCAAGCATCAGATGTTGCTAGCGCCATTGAGAAACGAGCGATCGCTGGTGCTGATGGTAGTCTTACCTGGATTGGTCTAAACTATGTTCTCAGTTCAGAACGCTACCAACTTCAGCCTTTAGGGGATAACCTTTACGATGGCAATTGTGGTATTGCCTTATTTCTGGCTGCTTTGGCCCATTGTACGGGGAACCCTGACTACCGCAACCTAACATTGAAAAGTATACAGTCTTTACGAGAATCCTTACCGATAGTTAGTACCCAGACAACTAACAGCAAAGCTTTAGAGATGGGAATTGGTGGTGCAACAGGACTTGGCTCAATTATTTATTCTTTCGTCAAAATCGGTCAATTTTTGGAATTACCGCAGCTGTGGGAAGATGCACGACTAGCGGCGAACCTAATCACACCCCCAGTAATTGCCACTGATTCTAAGTTTGACATTATTGGAGGAGCAGCCGGGGCCATTTTAGGACTATTAGCACTGTATCAAACCACAGAAGATACCTTTATTTTGCAACGAGCGATCGCCTGTGGCCAGCACTTACTAAATTATTGCCATTCAGCCTATAACCTGAAAAACACGCCAACTAAACCCTTGGTTGGTTTCTCTCATGGTGCTGCTGGTATTGCTTATTCCCTGCTGCGACTTTATGAGGTGACGAAAGACAACGCTTATTTAGAGGCGGCGAGTAATGCGATCGCTTATGAAACCAGTTTATTCTTTGCCAATGCGGGAAACTGGCGGGAAGTTACTCCTGCGGATAATCCCTCATCACCACCAGTTTTTTGGTCAACTTGGTGTCATGGTGCTCCCGGTATTGCTTTAGGAAGATTGGGAGGATTATCAATTTATCAGACAGAGCAAATTCTTAGTGATATTAAAGTCGCATTGCAAACGACTTATCAAACTGGTTTGCAGGACATAGATCAACTCTGTTGCGGTAATTTAGGTAGGAGTGAAATCTTCCTAATGGCAGCTCAAAACCTGACTAATTCCCCTTGGTCTGAATATGCTCAAGAACTAGCAGCTAAGTCAGTACAAAGAGCAATGCAAACAGGTAATTACAAATTCTTTGGCAATTTGCCTAACTCATTATTCCATCCTAGTTTTTTCCAGGGTGCTGCTGGAATTGGCTACCAATTACTACGGTTGGCTTATCCTAAAACCCTACCTTCAGTACTACTTTGGCAATAAAATACTGGTTTAAATCTTGAAAGAGGAGCAGGGAAGATAGTTCTGAGGGAGATAGGGGGTGTATTTCTCAATAGTTTCAGACAATTAGCAGCGAAATAACCATGTTTGATTTAACCATTACACCCCCTGCTATTGTTGCAGAGACATCCGTTGCCAACATATTACATCGGCAATTTTCCCTAGCGAATCAAACTAAGTCTCCCTCTCTAAAAACTAGTATTAATCAGCTACAAAGGGAGGTAAATAAATTGGAATATCATTGTCAATGCTTAATTAACCACAAACAACTGCAAAAACAGCATACTCTGCACAATCAAGTTAAACATGGTGTTCAACAACTAGAAACTCAAGCTGAACAAATTAATACTTTAGCTACTCAGCTAGAAGTAGAAATGGTTAAGTTCAGAGAAACGGCTGTTAAGGTTAATCAATCATATCGTCGGCTTCAGTCTGCTCAAACTTTCAAAGCAAAAGATGATGATGAGTTAAAACTATATAATCAAAGTCCTTTAAATATTTGGGAAATTCATAATTGTGCTCTGCCTCTTATTGTTAGATACGGAGTAAAGTTTATTTTAACTACAAGAAATGTTAATCTCTTCAAGACAAGAGAGGAACCCGATCACCAAAGACAGACGAAGACATTGCAAGAACGCAGAAAAAAATTAGAAATATGGTTAACAGAGCAACGTCACCAGGCAGAAAAAAAAGATATTTTGCTGAGTAAACACTGAGCAACTATTGTTTACTCTATGTTTATTAAATACATAAGTTATACCAAGTCCGCCTAATTCCCTATAATAAAAACCTCTCCGCCTCCCCCAGTCCTAACTATCGGTATTCAACCGGACTGGATATTAATTGTCTGTTGTTTTGTAATAAATTAGTGAGCAAAAGCCATGACTGCTGTAGATAGACTTGAGAGAAAAGCTTACTTTGTCTCTGACTCATATCACCAACTTATCCAAACAGCCTTAGAACACTACAAAATAGGCTGTGCTAAACCGATAGTAAGTACCCCAGAAACTGAGGGTAAAAGTTTACTTCAATTAGTGAATAACGAGTTAATCACACGGATGGATAGCCGCTTATCAGCAACAGAAATGCTGATACTCAATCATACCAATCAATCACGTTCTCAGGCTTTGCAGGCAGCTCGTCAAAAGGATTTGGCTAAAGCTGAACAGCTGATGGAAAAAGTGCGCAATACCTGGTGTTTAGATCGGCTCTCAGCTGAGGGTCATTTACTTTATAAATCTTTCCAAGAAGCAGCCGAAGCCTACCTAAAGTATTGTAATAATGACTTTGATGGAGCTTGGTCAAACCTGAGTGAGGCAATAAAAACAGATGAAACTTTAGAAGCGGAATATGGATATACAATTATGTTTGCCCACCGTCTTCATCTAGTACAAAATTTGGTGCGTTCAGAAGCGAGAGGTCAAAAAACTGAGAGTGCAATTAAACTGGCTAGTCAACTTCTCTCCTATCTCCAAGGTAACTCAGTAAATTTACCTTTCCCCGTAGTCTGGGACACTAAAATGCTAGCTAATCTACCTGTAGAAATTATCGCTATCACTTTTGCCCTAGTAACTAATGAAATTGCCGTTACCTTAGCTAACAAAAAACGTCATACTACCTGTAAATTCTTAGCAATTATTGAAAAATATATACCTTTAGAAGAGGAAGATAGCTGCAATCTTTACCCACCGTCTCTTACTTGGCTAAGAATTAAGCAAGCACTATCTAGTAGCAACATTGAAACTTTCCTAGAACTAGCATCTCAGTTCCTATTAGCAGGACGTGGCAAAGCACCTTTACTTTGGTATGCCACGGTGATTGATTTATTGGAAGTATGTGATGAATTTCATTTCCCCGGCACTGATTTAGTGAAGTCAGAAGCTATTAGTCAGGCTGCTGATTGGAAATATTTTCCTAAACACTTTTTGCCTTTACTTGAAGGTAAATGATAAGAGGAAAAGGCAGTAAGCAAAGGTCAAAATTTTGGTGTACTCCACTCATTTGAGAATCATTCAATCATCATTTACAGTACGACTTCAGGCAGATAGTAAATTATTTAGTCCTAGTGAACAAATTGATTCAGCTCTTTTACTAATAAATGAACGGTAGTTGAAGGATTATCCATAGCTGGGTTGAGAGGATTATATTGTTTGAGGAGGTTGTCAGCATTTTTGATAGCAGTATGCTGTTTATCTATCAATTCATCATAGATTACATCGCTATTCTTTTGATACTCGTAGCCAATCAGAGAAGTTAACTTCTTACAATAATCTTTTCTAGGAATTCCGTTATCAAGAAATTGAAAATGCAAGATATACCACAACTCAAAAGACTCATTGGAATAAGCTACTTTGATTTTTCCTTTTTGAGCATTCTTAATGGCGCTATTAAAATCATTTTCTGTCCACGAGTTGCAATCAAATACACACCAAACTTGATCATAGTCTTCTTGCTTTCTTAAATCCTTTGCTTTTTCTACAAGATTAGTTGGATTCTTTCCTAAACCCTGTATTTCTATTACAACTCTAGGAACACGAAAACTTTTAAAGTAGTTTGGTTCAGTTTCTTTTCCTTCACAAACAATTAAAAATCTTTGTCTAATCTCTCTAGTATTGACTTTTCTACGTGAGTATCCACGAGAATTATTTCTTTTTCTAGGCATTAGACTCAACAATCTGACTTAGATTGCCAATGTATGGAATTGCACCATATCTACCTTTGATATAATCACTTTCAAAAGAAGCATCATTACGAACTTTGTATTCAACTAGAGAGTATAAATCTGTGGCAGCCAAGCTGTTTTTCTCCGTAAACCAAATTTGATCTCTACGAAATATCTTATTACTTAGTAAATTAGTATCATGAGTCATGATAATTAGTTGTGCGTTATTTGGATTAGTTTCCTTGGAGTTAAATAACTCAATAATTGCACGACTAATCAAAGGATGAAGTCTAGCATCAAGTTCATCAACTATTAGAACTTTGCCATCTCTAAGGGTATCGACAAGAGGACCAGCCAAAGCAAATATTTTTTGTGTGCCTTCAGACTCTTGCTTTTCTATATCAAACAGTTCTGTAGATACATAGCTTCCTTGACTATCAAATTTTCGATGTGTGGTTTGAACTAGTGCTGCTTTGCCACTCTTAAGAATCCAATTTTTGATTTCATCAGGTATCTGATCAGGCAAGGAATCAACAGTAATCTCAGCTTCTTTTACCTTAACTTCGCTAATTCCTAAATCTAATTTTTTAATGAGCTGAATAATTTCATTTCTATCATGATTATCCATCAAACAACTAACTGTGTATGCCCGATATCCTCTATCATCTAGACCAGAAATGATTTTAAGTTTTCTTGTTAGCCAATTTAAAATATTCTCTGCAATTTCAACATTGAATTGGGCAGAAACAGATAAAAATAGCGCATTATGTCTTGTTCTTTGAGCAATGCCGTCAGCGTTATATTTTTTAGCTGCACTAATATTATCGTTGTCACGCTCAAACAGCTTAGTTTCTCTTGATTTAGGAACATAGAATAACCATTCAGAGACAACTCTGTCACGATTTGCCTCAAATCCATATCTATACTTCTGACCAGCTAATAAAAATACAATTTCAAACAATGATGGTTTATTTTCAGTTTCTGTACTAAGTTTAAATCCCTCAACGCCTATTTTTTCAGTACTTTGAGTTTCCTTGGAGGAATTGATCATAAACCATCTCATAAATCCTAAAGCTTTAGCCAGATTGCTTTTACCACTAGCGTTAGCACCATATACAGCAGCACTTTTAAGTAGCTGAAGGTCATCATCTATTGCAAAAATGTTATTTTCATCAAGTTCTTTGTTTTTTGCAAAAATATTAGCAGCCACCATACTAAAGGTGACTTTTTCTTTAAATGACCTGTAATTAGCGACGCTAAACTCGATGAGCATAATGACATTTAGGGCTAAAAGCCAATATTTGTGTAAATTTCACAAATATCTCACTTAAGAATAGCAATCATCGGGCTATAAATGCTATCTCAAAAAATGCTGACAAAAAAAGTACTTATGTACTATAGTTGAATCAGTTATAGCGCTACGCGCTAGGGAATAGGCAATAGGGAACAGGCAACAGAACAGTTAGCTGTAATTAGGTTTCAGGATGTAGAAATGTCCTATCCTAACCTTAACGCGTGGCGCTATAGTCCGCCCTAGTACCGAAAGTGATTAATCAGAACTCAAACACGGAGCGATCGCACCTTTACTCCATCGTAATTGAATGGTACTGACTTAAGGAAAAAAACACCCCACTTAAGCCACCTTGCGGTAGGGGTGTGGGGAGGTCGCAACGTCCACGGACAGTTCAAGCTGCGCGCGCAGGTCGCGCAGTCATGTCCTCCCCCCTGTGGGGTTTGGGGGGCTAGCCCCCCAAAAAAGAATTAGGCTTCAAAACCTTAAACTCTCATCAAATTTGCTTAATTGAGTGACATTCCATCGTAATTGATTAATGCGATCGCCACTCTTAACTAACTTCTAACTAACTTTAAGCAGTCTGAGCTTCCTGATAAGTGGGAAAATCAGTATAACCTTCCTCATCAAAGGAATACCAAACCTCCATTTCAGCAAGAGGATTTAACTCCCAACGATTAGCAAAACGCTCCACTAAATCAGGATTGCTAATAAAAGGTCTACCAAAAGCTATCAAATCAGCATTTTCCTCCTGAATAGCTGCCTCCGCTGTTTCTTTTGTGTAGCCGCAGTTACCAATTAAAGAGCCTGTGAATACCTCACGAAACTCAGTTAGAGTCATCGGTTCTCCTAACTCATGAAAGCCAAAGCCTAAACCATCCATAATATGTAGATAAGCTAACCCGTAAGTACTCAATTGCTTGGCTACATAGAGAAAAGTCTCCCGAAAATCAGGAGAACCCATATCATTAAAACTGCCATTAGGTGATAAGCGAACTCCTACTCTTTCAGAAGACCAAACAGTTAGAATTGCTTCGGTAATTTCTTGTAGAAAACGATAGCGATTTTCTAAACTACCACCGTAGCGATCGCTCCTTTGATTAGTTTTCGATTGTAGAAACTCATCAATTAAATAGCCATTAGCCGAGTGAATTTCTACCCCATCAAAACCCGCATTCTTTGCCCTTTCGGCAGCCTTGCGATAATCTTCTACAATACCGGGAATTTCTTGTGTTTCCAAGGCGCGAGGAGTTTCGTAGGGTTGTTTGCCAAGAGGAGTGTGAATATAATCACCGTTGATTTTAATCGCCGAAGGAGCTACTGGCAACTGAGCATTTTCGTGAAAACTAGTGTGAGAAGCTCGTCCGGTGTGCCATAGTTGCAAAAATATTTTTCCTCCTTGACTATGAACCGCCTCAACACTTTGCTTCCAAGCTTCAGCCTGTTCTTCAGAGTAAATACCAGGACTATGAAGCCAGCCATTACCTTGGGGGGAAATGACCGTTGCTTCAGTAATAATTAAACCAGCACTAGCTCTTTGACTGTAATATTGAGCCATCAGAGAGTTTGGCATCCGTTCTCCCCCAGCACGAGAGCGGGTTAAAGGGGCCATAACCACTCGATTTCCTAAGGATAAATCTCCTAATTGATAGGGGCTAAGTAATGCCTTGCTCGTCATGTCTAGGTTACGCCAATAGATTACTACCTTCTCACCATAATCGAGTTTCTAAAAAAAAGTTAATCTAGCTTTGGTACTACAAAATCTTGCCATTTTACCCTTCCCCTTTACCCTAGAGGTTAAATAGAGAAAGTCCACGTTTCTAAAGGGGGTGCGATGTTCGGAATAACTCTGATCTGGCGGCGTTGGCTCTCGAAGTTGGGACTAGCCAGTTGCTTAGCAGTTAGCCAGGTTAGTGTAATCAAATATTACACCTTAACCGCTTTGGCACAGGGAACGACCATCAACCCTATCGTTGAAACTCTTCCTGATGCTCAAGAGTTAGATGAACAAGGTAGAGCTTTCTATGATGCCGGAGAGTTTGACGCAGCTGTAAAAGTCTGGCAAAAGGCTGCTGCAACCTTTGAAGACCTAGGGGATAAACTGAGGCAAGCCATGACCCTCAGCAACCTTTCCCTAGCTTATCAGCAGCTAGGAGAGTGGACGTTGGCGACTGAATCTGTAGAAGAAAGCCTTAACCTATTGGACAGCGAGTACAGACAAAATGACTCCTCAGACCGGATGAAAATCCTCGCTCAAGCTTTAGATGTTCAAGGTCGCCTACAGTTAGCCAAGGGACAAGCTAAAGCCGCCCAGAATACTTGGCAACAAGCGGCCGAAATTTATATTCTAGTAGGGGATGATGCCGGAGTTACCCGCAGCAGTATCAATTCTGCGATCGCTCTGCGAAGCTTAGGGCTTTACCGTCGAGCTTTGAAAACTTTAGAAGAGGTCGAGGAAACCCTGCAAAATCAACCTGACTCCCTACTCAAAGCAGCAGGATTACGAAACCTGGGTAATATCCTTCGAGTGTTTGGTAACTTAGACAAGTCTCAGCAGGTTTTGCAGCAAAGTCGGCAAATTGCTCAGAGATGGCAATCTTCCCAAGATATTGGTGCTGCACTCTTTAGTTTAGGTAATACAGCACGAGCCATGTATGACCAAGCTCAAGCTTTAGAAAAGGAACAAGAAGCTCAGCATCAGGCTCAAGAAGCTCTAACATTTTACCAACAAGCAGCGACTTTATCCACTTCACCAACGACAAAACTGCAAGCACAACTCAATCAACTAAGCTTATTAGTCGATACCGAGCAATTCAGCGCCACTCGCTCACTGCTGCCCCAAATCCAGTCTCAACTGCTCAATCTACCTCCCAGTCGGACAGTTGTCTACGGCTGGATTAATTTAGCCCAGAGTTTGATGAAGATGAAAAGAGGCGCAGATAGGGGGAATGTTACCCTTCCCTCTGTTGCTCAAATACTTGCTAATGCCATCCAACAGGCAAAAAGCTTGGGAGACAGACGTGCTCAGTCTTACGCCCTCGGTCATCTAGGAGAACTCTATGAAGTCAACGGACAGTGGTCAGAAGCGATCGCTTTTACCCAGCAGGCCCTTCAAGAAGCAACTAATTCCCCAGAAATTGCCTATAAGTGGCAGTGGCAGCTAGGACGGCTCTTGAAAGAACAGGGAAATAGAGAAGAAGCAATCGCAGCTTATAGCGAAGCCTACAACCACTTGCAATCCCTCCGCCACGATTTAGTCGCCATTAATCCTGACGTTCAGTTTTCCTTTCGAGAAGAAGTTGAACCCGTCTATCGGCAGTTGGTCGATTTACTGTTGCAACCTCAAGGTAACTTAGAACCTACACAAGAAAATCTTGGCCAAGCTCGTCAAGTGATTGAATCCCTTCAGTTAGCTGAACTAGACAACTTCTTTCGGGAAGCTTGCTTGGATGCCAAGGTAGATATTGACCAAGTCATTGACCAAGAAGATCCCACAGCCGCAGCTATCTATCCAATCATTTTAGAAAATCGATTAGAAGTCATTTTCAAATTACCTAATCAACCACTGCGTCACTACACTACTCCGATCTCCCAGAGCCAAGTAGAAAGAACTTTAGATGAGCTTTGGTACAACCTCACACAACCTGACACTCTTAGGAAAGCTCAATCTTTATCTCAGCAAGTCTACAACTGGTTAATTCAACCAGTTGAGAAAGACTTAGCCCAAAGCGAAATTCAAACCCTAGTTTTCGTACTTGATGGCTCCTTGCGGAACATCCCCATGGCGGCGCTCTATGATGGTCAACAGTATCTGGTTGAAAAATATAGTATTGCCATAACCCCTGGCTTGCAACTATTCGACCCCAAACCTTTAGGAAAAGAACAATTAAACGCTCTAACAGCCGGATTAACTGAACCTCGCCACGGCTTTCCACCACTTAACAATGTTGATGACGAACTAAAGCAAATTCAGTCTGAGATACCCAGTCACCTGTTGCTCAATCAGCAATTCACCACAGAGGCTTTGCAAGACCAGATGTCGCAGCCTTTTCCCGTGGTTCATTTGGCAACTCACGGTCAGTTTAGTTCCAATGCTGAGGAGACTTTTATTCTAGCCTGGGATGAACCCATTAAAGTCAACGATTTAGATACTTTACTGCAAACTGGCAATCCAAACTCATCAAACGTCATTGAATTACTTGTTCTAAGTGCTTGTGAAACGGCAGCTGGGGACAAACGGGCTACGTTGGGACTGGCTGGGGTAGCTGTACGAGCAGGGGCACGGAGTACTCTTGCTTCGTTATGGAGCGTAGATGATGAGTCTACTGCCCTACTTATGAGTCAATTCTATAAAGAGTTAGCTAACAATCAACTTACTAAAGCTGAAGCACTGCGTCGCGCTCAGCTAGCACTTTTAAAGCATCCCCAATACCAGCGTCCCTTGTTCTGGTCTCCCTACGTTCTGTTGGGAAATTGGCTATGAATGCCAAGGTGCGTGATTATGGCTCGACTATTGGTTCTGAAGCCAGCTTTTCTAAGCCAATAGGTAGTAACAGAGCAGGCCAATTGGGGTCTTGGGGGTTAGTGCGGCGAAGTTCGGCAGCAGCAGTTAGGGCTTCATGCCAAATTCCCTCTCCCCCATATAGAAACACCTGTTCCTGAAGTGTGGCATTTTCTAACTGACTCTCAATACTGGGGTTGAGGGCGTTTCTTTGAATCCACCCATCAATAAAGATAGGGGGTTGTTTACACTTGACTTTGAAATACCAATGATACAGTTGTTCAACCTCTAAGGGGTTTACTGTAGATGGCAGGGAAACGCTTATAATTCCTGGCATTTCGGGCAGTGTCACCTCCGTTTCATAGATTAGGTTCTCATCTTCATCGCGCAGCACAAACTCTCCAGCCAGAGGAAACTGGTAAGGAACATAGAAGTAAAAAGTAGGACGTTCGGCAGTCGTGATACCGAAAACTAGTTCTGGGTTTTGAGACTCATATACTGGAACCAAGGCAGTGAGAAGCTTTTCAGGAGAAGTGGTCAACGGGTTGCCTAATTCACCACAGCCACGGCTAGCTGCTTCAGAGCGTCTACCTGGTTCTCCGATGTTATCAGGTGGGGGTGGTGCAGAAAAGACCAATGGTTCGCTTAATTGTTCGCTAGGCTTGGGGGGGAGTTGCCCAGATGCAGGATTAAGAGGTTGTGCTTGCACTGGTGGGAAGCGAAAAAGAGTTAAGCTAACTGCGAGGACAAATTTGAGGGTTTTCATGAGAAATTCGCTCTCAGTCATGATTTAAAAGTAAAGACGAATGCTATTTTTGCTGACTTTGGTTGGTGGAGTAAACTGCGACGCTGCTACCAGTAACAACCAAAGCTAAGGTTGAGGGAACCAGGGGAACCCAATACCCTCGGATTAGTAAGCCAAAGCCAAGTACGTACAAAACCACAAATGCAGCTCCTCCCGCTAAGAGTAAATGGACTGGCCATCGCCAACGCCAAACCAGGAAACCTCCCACCACCGACCAACTCCAGACCCAAAGTGCATCACCCCACAGTGGCCAAGCCTCTATCAAAGGTCGTCCATCTTTGATGGCACTCAGAATCTGACTTACCATTTGTGCTTGAATAACTACCCCCGGTATTTCCTGCCGAACTCCTTGCTCATCCTGGTAGGGGGTGAGAAGGTAATCGCGGGTGCTATGAGCACTCACACCAACTAAAACAACGCGATCCTTGACCTGCTCAGCCTTAAGTTGACCTTTAAGAACTTCGGCCAGTGTAACGGTTGGAGCAATTTCTTGAGGGGAACGGTAGGAGCGGTAATTGAGTAAGATTTGATAGCCCCAGGTATCGACATGGTGATAGCCGCCTGTATGAGCTTGCAAGCGCTTGAAAATAACATCCCCAATTTGCAAATTTCCCTGTTGGTTGTATTGAGCAGAAATACCTTCTGCTTTAAGGTAATGGAAAGCAAGTTGAGCGCTGAGGGCGTAGGGTGTCGTACAAGGGGAGCTGGGATTTGAGTTCATCGCCAGCAGATGGCGGCGCAGAATGCCATCTGGGTCTTTTACCACATCGCTGAAGCCTTGGCGTTCTAAGGGGATTTCAGGAGGGGGTTCGACTCCGGGATTGTTGTTTTCGCGATCGCTGACTTTGCAAATTGCCAAAAAGTTATCATTGTTTCGCAGCCGTTTAGCTAAATCTGGCAAGCTAGAATCTACCAGAAAATCACGGTAAATATCTAAAGCAATGGCTCGTGGTTGATAGGGTTCTAACTTGTCTAAAAGTCGAGCTAGTGCTAAATCAGATAGGGAAGAACCATTTTCTTGTTTGTATTGTTGCTCCGGAAGTTGAAAATCTTCTTCGGTGATGGTGACGATTAACAAACGTCGATCTTGGCTTTCATCTGGTCGCTGTTGTATTAGATAGTCATACGCCTCTAATTCCCAAGTCTGTAGTATTCCTAGATGCCGCACTCCCATAATTGCAGTGGTGACGATTAAACTTGTCAGCAATACAGTTGCTAGGTGGTGAATATTGGCTGAGATTGAGCGATTGTGAAATTCAGCAATACTTGTAACCGCATCTAGCTGGCGCACGCCACACAACTCTTGCCAGGTTATCGGCAATTCAGCAGGATTCTGGCAAATTATTGGTAACCAAGTAGCACAGGGAAATTTACTCTCTAATTTTTGTAGTCGTTCTCGCGCTTCTCTTACTGAGGAATATAAAGACTGTCCCCCGGAAAAGGCTATGAGAAAATGCCTTAAAAATTCTTGAGCCACTAAGTCTGGCACTGGCTCTCGCATTACGATAGTTTGAGGAATGTGTAAGTCCGCCAACTGTTGTGCCAATCCTAAGCCATCACAGGAATTAAAAATTGCCAGCTTTAAACCTCCTTCAATAGCTTTTTTGAGGGCGAACTTTAATTGGTCAAGGGTTAAACTTTCTGTGGGATTAAGCTGAATTCTTCCTTTGTCTCTACTTGAACTATGACCTGCAAAAAAGAGAATATCCCAAGGTTGCCAGAGGTACTCTTGTAACTTCGCAGATTGTGGTTCGACTAAAAACTTTATTTCTGTCTGCTCTGATAATTGCTCTAGAAAAACCTGGTCAGGTTTAACATCAATTCCTTGACTATTACCAAAAATTGCTAATATTTTTACTTTAGATTTACTGGTTTTTGTGGTTGGTTTCTTCGGTCTTTGATACTCTGAAGCACTTAAAGCAACTTCTGCTTGTGGATAATCTTCCAAGAAGTTCCACAAATGCCAAGGAAGCCGCCGCAGTTGATTATCGTTAGTTTCAACAATGACTCGAATTTCTTCTAAAGTGTCTAATTCTGTCCGCAATCTTTGGTCAACATGGCGAAAGGATTCTGAGTTCAGCCAAATATTTATTTGACTAGCCAAGTGCTGGCACAAATCATTGAAATCAAGCTCGGAAACATTTGTAACATCTGCCTCTTCGATTTCAAGACGAAAACCCCCCCCCATTCGTTGATAGAGAGCTTCATAAAGCAATTGCCAAGCTCGATAAAGTTCGGGAATCTCCTGATTTTCTGGTAAACTGCCAGTCAACTTCATTAGGGGACGGGGATTACTAGATTCCCAAACTTGAACTGTAACAGCAGGAAAGCCGTTGTGCAGGTCACCATTTCCCAAACTCAAGATTACTAGCTTATCCATTACTGTCTGACTCTTAGCAGTCAGATGATAAACTTCTCAATTATTGTGCTATTGCCAAAGGCTACTTGGATATTAAAACATTCTCCCGGCACGCCTCGAAATCGTTTCAGTTGAATGTAGTTATCGTGGCATCTTGATTGAGCTTCCTGAAAAGTTTTTCCTGACTCTGAGAGTAAAGCAAGTTTGAGGTTAGGAGGTAAGTAAGTTTCTGTGCTGACTGGATGCAGTTGTACTAAAATACCGACTTTCTGCTCTACTTCCGGTGTAATTGCCATCAGCATCGCTAAAGTTTGATTTTCTAGTTGCAGTCCCAGGTCAATCAACTTAGCTCTGATCACCTTGCTCTTGTTGACTTCGGAGGTACTTCTAAAACTATAGGCTAGGTTCTCTGTCTCCGTACCTAAGATTGCTTGCAAAGATTGCCAACCTTTCTCAAAGCAGTTGTCAAACCACTGACTCAAGTTTACCCTCTCTTCAACGGGTTGAGGTAAGCGGAGGTAATCGAGATGTACCATCAAATCGTCTAGCGATCGCAACTGAGCAATTGGCAACTCTCCACTTTCTGGTACCGTTGCCGTAAATCCTAGCAGTGTCGCCTCTTTTAATAATGAGTCAAGCTGTACAACAATATAACCAATTCTGCCTGACCAAACTTCTTCGGGAATGGCAATCATCGTGGCATCTGGCAATACTGGACGACACTCTAATTTGCCCAAACCCGTGACCTCTAAATCGGCAATATCCATTAGGGCTTGTATCACCGGATTATAACTGGCACTAGCTTGCCAATCAGTCTGAATGCCCATACAACGGAGGTAAAGGTTTACAGCAGATACTGCCAAAGTATTGAGATAAACTTGTTTGGCTTTTGCAGTATTACTTTGTTGCTGCCCAAATTGCGAAGCTAAATCATGAACTGATGAACTTAGTGGTACAGTAAATGTAGAAGATTCTAATATATCTTTCATCATTTTATCTTCTTTTGCTTAGGTCACATAATTAATTGCAGTACTCTCGTAATTTGGGCGAGAATTTAGTCAAGCATCGAGAATAAAAGCTGCTAATTGTTGAAGTTTTAATTTGAAACTCAGCAGAAATTTCTTTCCAGGATTTTCCTGCACTGCGTCGCTTTATCAAAGCTTGAAAGTTAGCTTCAGGATGATTTACTACGTATTCTGTTTTGAAAAGATTTTCTGGGTCTAATTCTATATATTCCTTAATTAATTCGGTTAGATTCTGAGATTTTTCGGGTAAAGCAACTCTTTCTATGTCAACTAGAGTCATTCGTTTTAGATTTGGTTTATCTAGAATTTTAGGAATAGCTTCTCTAAAAAATCGTCGCTCTAGCAAAACATTAACCCATGCCATCACACTGGCACGCTCTGGGTTGTACTTGTCAATATTTTCGCAAATATAAAGTAGTAGCTCCTGTAAAGCTTCGTCGTATATATCTTGATAAGCCCCGGAAAATTGACCAGACTGCGGACGGCAAAGTTTGCCAGACTTGAGAATGCCATTGACAAGTTTCCTTAAAGCAAACTGCCTTTGGGGCGACAGTGGGGGGTTTTGTTGGGCAACCAATGCTAGTTGTTTGAGCTGCTCATTGAGTTCATTAATCTGCGTCTGATTCATTGGAGATGCCAAAGGTTATCGCACAGCCAAGATGAGGCTCTATATTCAATCTCAGGTAAGAACGATAAAAGTACTGCGAAGCATCGCTAGGTTGTTACAAAAGTTAAGAATAAAGTGCGATCGCTAGACTTCTTGCAGAAGTCAGGGAACGGGGAAAAGGGTTTGCGTAGCTTTGCGTTAGCAGCATTGGCCGTTAGGGCATACAGGCAATAGGTACAAGATTTGACTCTTTCACCCCTCAATTTGATTGGATTTTTAATTTCGCAGGTCTACTATTTGAGAATTGAGGGTACGCTGCAATCAACCGGAGTTGCCCAATTACTCTCAGCCGATGCACTAGCTACCAGCATTACCTCACCATCGGGTGAAATCACCCACCTAGTTGCTTCTACAATCGCTTTGGTTGTTTGGGGAGTTAGATTGGCATCCGTTACCGCAGTAGAGCGCTGTTCGGGTTCTGAGTCAAGGGTAACTAAATCGACCAAAGGCTCCTCACTACGAAGTATTTCTTGAGAATCTGGTGGAAGTCCACCTCGACCTGAGAGAACAAATTTATCCTCTGCTTGCCCTCTGACAGCTTGACAGCCTTGGGCAATATCAGCGGCTAAAAAATCGGCTGGCAAGTCTTCTAATTCTCTATCCTGGGTATCAATATCCAAAACGCCGTCTATTCCTAGTTCGGAACTAGCGGTGAAGTCACTCTCTGGGGTGCGGCGATCGATAAATTGTCTAAACCCAAACACACCTGCTGCTGTAGCACTAGCTTTGCCGCCATTTCCTGATCCAGCACTGGCGACGATGTCGCTATTTTCTGAGAGAATGGCAACCACAAGACCATTGGGAATTTCAATCTCAACATTTCCGCCATTACCAGAACCTTCTGCTGAAGCGGAAATCAAGCTGTTGTAGCGCATTAAGATCAGGTCTTGCACCTGCAGGCGAATGTTACCGCCTTCACCGGACTGGGTTGTTGTTTGTAACTTCCCCTCGTTGTTTAGGAAGATGGAATTAGCTACCAATTCCAAGTCACCTGAAGCTCCCATACCCCTACTGCTGACGGTTACTGCACCCCCGTCTCGGACAGATAGCTCCCCCGTTTCCAGCCTAATGCCCCTAGCATCGCCAGTACCTTTTGTATCAAAAATCAACTGACTTGAAGGGTCAATTACTTCTATGGACTCGCTGGCATTTACCTCCAGGGTTCCAGCACGACCAGCATCAGTAGTTATAGCAGAGACTTGAGCACCTTCTTGCACAACCAAACGCCTAGTGTTAATCCTTAAATCTCCGGCATCACCAGGAGTAGAGGTATTGAATAGTAGCTGACTAGGAGTTGAACCATCTGGCGAAGTCCCAATTACTTCTACTAAGTCAGAGTCTTCTACAATCAAGTTTCCGGCCCCAAGACCACTATTGGCAGAAGTCGCAGATATTTCTGAACCATCCCGAACACTAAGAGAACGAGCATTGACTGTGAGTGTTCCTCCAATTCCTGTTCCTGAAGTGCTAGCACTGAGGATGCCACCATTAGTCAATGTTACTGCTCTTGCTGTTACAGTAATTGTCCCTCCATCACCGATAGCATCCTCTCCCACTCGGCTATAGATACCACTAGCGCTGAAATCAGAATCAGTTCCCTGTCCATCTACGGAAACTGTATCGGCATTGATTGTTACATTACCCGCAGTTCCCTGTCCTAAAGTATCGACAATCAATGCACCGCCATTAGTCAACGAAAGCGAATTGGTCGTAACGCTGACATTACCTCCTTTACCCCTTCCTATCTCTGTCACGGCACTGAAGGCAGCGCTCGATTGTCTGAATCCTAGTCCTGGATTAAAGTTACCCTGACCATCAAAGGAAACTGTATCGGCAATAATTGTTATATCACTCGCATTTCCCTGTCCACGAGTGCTAGCAGTGATAATAGCCCCATTGGTTAGCTCAAGCGATCGCGCTCTGATTTCGATATTACCACCTTGTCCACTAGCCCCTTCTTGTATCCTGCTGTAGACACCACTTGCCCTAAAATCGGAACTCTCGCCATCAAAATCAACTGTATCAGCATTAATAATTACATCTCCTGCCTGACCTGTCGCTCTAAATTGCACTGAATTGTCAATAGAACTTCCACCTGTGAGGCTAATAATTCCTGTTGCATTCACTTCAATATTGTCAGCCTGAGCGTCTACAGAACCCAAATCTGGAGCTATCCCTGCTTGAATTCTACTAACTCCTGCCATCGTCAAGTTCCGAGCATTGATGCTAATACTACCGCCACCGCCAGCTGTTACATTCACTTCAGCTTGGTTGGTCAGGGTTACGTCTGCTCTTGCTACTCCATCGGGAAAATTCAAACTTAGATTGTTACCATTAACATTCAACCCTACAGTTCCTACTTCCAGGAGTCCGCCTAGTTCTACTTGACCTCCCGGAGCATTTAAAGAACCGCCCTCAACTAAAATTTGCCCTGTTGAAGTAGCAGTTGGAGCAACATTTCCTCCTACCAGGAGTAAGCTTCCATTTGGCTCGACGGCTAGATTTCCTTCGACTTTAATAGAATTAGGTTGCTGGGCAGCAATTTGATTGAACAGCAAAGCAGAAGGATTAACTGTTAGCAAGGGATTATCAGGAGAAGCGGTTGAAGTCATGGAAAACTCAGCACCATTAGGAAATGCGATCGCATTGGCAGTTGTTCCAACAAATGAACCGCCAATATCTAGCTGAGCATTTTCTCCAAAGATAATGCCATTAGGATTGATGAGGAAGAGATTGGCATTACCCTGCGCTTGAATAACTCCTTGAATATCAGAAGGAAGTTCACCCGTAACTCTGGCAAAGATATTGCTGAGCGTAGGATTATTATTGAGGAAATCAGCAATTCCTCCCTCAGGAACACTAAAATTATCGAAACTGTGGAACAGATTAGTATTGCCAACTGTTATCCCCCCTGTAATTTCCAAGGTTGTGCCGTTAGGAGTAACTATAGTTCCTAAAGAGGGATCGGCTGTGACTTGTGCAAAGGCAGAAATAGTAAAAGAAGCGATCGCTTCACTAATTACTAACCCACCCACTAACAGCTTCCAGACCCAACACTGCCTAATAAGAGTTTTTCCAAACATAGCAGCCCATAGAGAGAACTTATCTGAGCGTATGGTCACAAATCTGCAATTAGTCTTGCCTTCCTGAGAAAGAATTGAAGTACAGTCTCTTCTTTTGAAATAATATCGACTCTGCCCTCCATCCCCAATTGGATTAAACACTGTTTTTTACCCTGATGTAAGGCAAGGCTTTCTGGCTCAATTGTTACCTCGTAGAGAGAACCAACCGTAACTGTTTTCTGGGGAGTGGCTACAGTCGCATCATTTCTTTGAGGAGTAAAGGCATCTGGGGAAATTGCTTTGACCTTACCTTGAAGAGTGCCGTAGTCTGGATAGGGACAGGCAGAAACTCGCATTTTTGCCTTTTGTCCGACTTTCAACTTACTTTTATGCTCCGATGCTACTGCTGCTTTGACCACTAAGGGAGCATCACTGGGAACTATTTGGGCGATTTCTTCTCCAGGGCGTACAGTTTGACCGGAATTGCGTAGGTTTAGCTTGGAAATGATACCGTCAGCCGTAGCTGTAATGGCAGTTTGGCTGAGTTCGATTTCTACTTGTTGGAGTTCGCGGGTGTCGCGCTCAAGGGTTTGCTGAATTTCAATCTGTTGCTGGATGAGAGCTTTGCGTTCTTTGTCTAAGGTCGCGATGCTGGCAACACCAGTGGCTTTTTCTTGAGCAAGGCGGGATTTGGCGATCGCAACTTCTGCATTACTGGGATTGAGGGTAACTTTAGCACGTTGCTGTCTGGCAAGGGCTGCCGAGACTTCTTGTTGTAGCCGTTCAATAGTTTGTTTTTGCCCCTCAATGAAGGCTTTTTGTGCATCAACCGCTGATAATTGCTGGTCAACAGCTAGTTGTGCTTCCTCTACTTGATTTTTAGGAAGTGCTCCTGCTTGGGCTACGTTCTGATATCGGTTATGCTTTGACCTAGCAGCCCCCAAAGCTGCTTCGGTTGCGCTTAAGTTAGCTTCTGCTGACCTTAACTCTGCAATAGCTTTTTGCAATTCCTTCTGAGCAATTTGGACATTTGCCTCCGCTTCTTGGACTTCAGTAACAGTGGTGATTTGCTTATCTCGGTAGTCCCGACTGCGGTGGCTTAACTCAGCTGTGGCGGCAGCAACAAGACTTTTGATACGGTCAGTTTCAGCTATAATCTGCCGATTAAGAGCGCTAATTTGGGCGTTAATTTGAACTAGTTGCAACTGATTTTGCTCTATGTTGCTTTGCAGTTGGCTTTTTTTCGTTTCCAGGCGAGAGTCGTCAATAGTGGCAATGACATCTCCTTTTTGGACGGCTTGATTTTCTTTGACCCTAACATCCATTACTAGACCTTCCGTTGCAGCCTGAACAAACCGCAATTCGCCAGCAGGACGGATGCTTGCCTCAGCTTTGACGGTAACTTTATATTGAGTTACAGAGGTAAGAGCGATCGCTATTCCGGCAAAAGTGAGCATAACCATTCCACCAATGGTATTCCAACGACCAAGGGGCGGAAGGAAATCGCTGTCTTGAATTGAGGGAAGATAGTCTGAGTTAGAGTTGCTAAGCATGGAAGATTGGCAAAAGAGGTATGTAGAGACGTTGCATGCAAAGTCTGGCAGCAAGGATAGACAAACAATTTCCCATTAACAATTTCCTATTAACAATTTCCCATTAATTGATGGAGCAAAATCGTCTAGGAAGACTAAATGATCACCAGCAATTTGGCGCAGTTCTTCTGGAGTTCCTTGGATTTTCAAGTGTCCTTCTTCTAGCAGTACAATCCAATCTGCTCTCTCAATTACTTTAGGGCGGTGGCTGATGAGAATTGTGGTTTTGCCCTGTCGGTAGTACAGCAATTTATCTAGCACTTCTGCTTCACTAACTGGGTCAAGAGCGCCAGTGGATTCATCTAAAATTAGTACTGGTGGGTCGGTAACTATCGCTCTAGCTATAGCTAATCTCTGCCTTTGTCCGCCAGAAAGATTTGCGCCAAATTCTCCTAAAACGCTTTGATACTTGTCAGGCAGTTTACTGATAAATTCATCGATCCCTGCTATTTGGCAAGCTCTAACAATTTGTTCAAAACTGATGTCAGGATAGCTGAAGCGGAAGTTATCAATAATAGGACGACTCCAAAAGTGGGCTTCTTGAGGCACTAGCATTACCTGCTGACGTAGACATTCTAAAGATAGGTCTTGCTGGTTATAAAGACCATAGCGAATATTACCTGATTGGCAAGAATATAAACCAGCAATCAGTTTGGCGAGGGTACTTTTACCGCAGCCAGATTTACCAATTAGGGCAGTTACTTGACCGCCAGGAATAGTTAGGGAAAAATCTTGCAGCAGGTCAACTCTACCTGCATGATGGAAGTTAAGGGTATTGCAAGTAATATCGGCATTGCCCTTGATTTCTACAGTAGGCTTTTTAAAGTCATTTTCGTCTTCGGGTGTGGCATCAATAACTTCTGTGAGGCGTTGGATAACAATCTGAGCTGTGATAAATTCATCAACTAAGCCGACTGCTGAACCTAAAAAGCCAAGAAAGTTACCACTCATACCGTGATAAGCCAGCAACTGACCAATACTTAGGGTCTGATTAATTACTAGGTAGCTGCCTAACCACAGTAAGGCAATATTGGTAAAGGTAGAAAGAATGTCGGTAATTGTGCCGCTGTAAAGTCCTAGCTTCATCGCAGACCAGCCTAAGTTGGCGAGGCGACCGTAATTAGTCTGATATTCTTGCCAAGCTTGAGGAGTGGCTTGGGTAGTTTTGAGAACCTGAACACCGTGAAAGGTTTCTACGAGAAAGCCTTGGTTTTCTGTCCCCAGGACAATCATGTTGCGGGTTTTTTGGCGTAAGGTGGGGAGGAAAAGTAAGTTGACGAGAGTGACAATGATAAAGGCAACAAGAGAAGCTATGGTTAGTTTCCAACTATAGAAAAGCATAAAGCTCAAGGAAACCACAGCAATAAAAAATTGGCTGGGTAAACCTAGGACAATTTGGGAAACTAGCTCATTAATTGCATTAACATCAGCAATGCGGCTGACTACTTCCCCACTACGTCGTCCTTCAAAGTAGGATAAAGGCAAGTGCAGGAGTTTTCGTCCGTATTCTAAAATTAATCCTAATTGCAGTCGCTGACTAAAGTGACCGATTAGGTGAGACTGTACCAAACCAATCGCACTACTAAACAAACTCATGGTGATAACCCCAATTGCCACAACGGTTAGCAGTTGGGTATCTCCCCGTACTAACACGTCATCGGTAAGGAGTTGCATCATTAAAGGAGAGGCCAGGGAAAACAAGCCGATAACAATGTTGATGGCAATTGCTTGAGTAAGAATAAACCGATATGGCCAAACCCGTTGGAGATAGCGGCCAAAGCCACCAATTTTATCGTTTGGTTGTTGATAAAAACGGCTATCATCTGGTATCAGCAGCAGCATGACACCATTACCCCAACCCTCAATCAACTCTCTACGAGTGAGGTAACGAATGCCAACACCAGGGTCAGCGATTACGTATTTTTTGCCCTTTTTCCCGTACAGAACTACCCAGTGATAGCCTTTCCAATGAATGATGGCTGGTAGAGGGGCTTGATCTAAGTGGTTAAGAAATTCGGGAGTGGCTTTGACTTGACGGGTATTAAATCCTAGAGTTTCTGCACCTCTGCTCAATCCCAACAGAGAGGTTCCCCGTGAACCAGTGCCAACTGCTTCCCGCATCCGGCTAATTGCAAAGGTGCGCCCGTAGTGTTTAGCAACACTAGCAAGACAAGCAGCACCACAATCTTCTTCAGTGTGTTGGAGTACACTTTGATATTGCATTTTCAAAACTTGCGTCAATTCTCGAAAATCAACAGAAAAATAGGGGCGAGGCATGTTTCGCCCCTATCTACTGGGAGTAGAGTATCTAACTTAGTCAGAAAATAACTCTAGCCCCAGCCCATTTTGTCTAAGGATTGGAAATAGACTTTTCAAACTTCCAGTTCCTTTTAGAGATACCTACAATAAGGAATTGGATTGTTGAAAGTGTTGACTCAAGTGACTAAAATCGACGGATGGATGAAATTTTGTCATTAAACCACGAAGGAACGTTCTTAAAACCAGATTTTGTGACTGTCCAAACTCTCCCCAAGTAGTTAGGGTGCTCATAGAAACGCCACCGACCGGCTCTGACATAAACCGAGCTAATCTGGTCATTGGCATTTGAACTGAGACTACGTGTGCCAAAATTAAAACGGCCTAGTCGATCTCCTCGGTTGGCATGTCTGTAAACGTGCAAATCATAGCCACCTTGGATAGTAGCAGAAGCCTCACCTTCAAGTTCATTGACCCCAGGAACTGTCTCAAGTTTTTCGATGTATTCTTTGGTATTCGACATTTTCATTTCCCTTCCTTCTAGATTAATGTTGGTGTTTAATTGGTGATTAATTGTTTAATCACATTTCAATATTCTGAGACTTAATTAATTAAGTCAAGAGGTTTATAGCTATTATTTGTGCATAACTAAGAGAGTTATGTTTTTATAATTAAAGTCTTTTTAATTTAAAAATAAAGTGTCTTAACCTTGCAAGTTAAAGTAGAGCGAGACCCTGAATCAGTCCGGCTAATTCACTCCAATGCTGAGAATATATTTTGGGGTTAGTACTCACAAACATCTACTACTTCTTTCGTCTCGCATCACCCACTCCTGAAAAGCATTACCTACCGACATTCACCAAACAAACATAAACTTTTGTAACATTTGGCAGAATTACGAGACTTTTGACTCCGAGAGTAAGCAGAGGTTTCCCAAAGCATCTTGCTATTGAAACCTATGAAGCTATTTGAGTGAATTTATCGCTGAGATATGCCACAGCCAGATAAAGAAAGGCTTCAGAAAACAGAAAAATGAGGAGAAATTACAATGGAAAAACAGGGTCAGTGCTTAACTCCTTTTCAGCGCAAGTTGTTGCTCAAGAGTCTGCAAACTAACTTGCGTTCCGAGTATCGCCGCCGCATTGAAATTATGCTGTTAGCAGATGAGGGTCAATCCCAAACTGAAATTTGTCGAGCCTTGAATTGTTCTCAAGAAACAGTACGGTATTGGATGGTCATGGCACAAATGGGTCAGGCTCAGCATTGGAGCGATCGCCCGATGGGACGACCCAAAAAAGTAGACGAGCAATATCTTGAGTACCTCAAAGAACTCGTCAGCCATAGTCCTCGCGAGTATGGCTATCCCTTTCAGCGTTGGACAGCACAATGGTTAGGAAAGCATTTAGAAAAAGAACTAGGAATTAAAATCAGCAATTGCCACATTAATCGCCTGCTCAAACAAATGGGACTCTCCACTCGACCCAAACAATTCAGTATTCAAACAATGGATAATTTAGAATTTAGAGTTTACTTCATTCTGCATTCTGCATTCTGCATTCTTAATTATCAATTATTGAACCTTTCCCTAGTCCAGCGATCGCACTTTCATAAAGAGTAATCAAACTAACTTCATTAATCGGATTTGTATCATTCTGAGTTACTACCAGGCAATAATTTGTGCCATCAGTAGCAGTTAGCCAGGTAGTGAGGTTAAGCACTCCCGGTTCAGAACCTCCTTTAAAAGCTACAGATTGCCAATTTTCAGGATTAGCAACTCCTGGGTTAACACTCATTATAGGTAAATCAGCAACGGCTTCCATTAAGTTGCATAATTCCCGACTGGTAAAAAACCATTCTACATCAGTGGCAATGGGATTACCTTCAAAGAGAGTTGCATCAGGTAAAGGTGCTGATTGAGTTTCTGCTAGTACTTGCCTTTTTTGTTCAATATCGCCCTCTCGATAGCGTTGCAGTAGTGCTTTATTTTGAGGGTTTTTCAGAGCCAATAATTCGCGAGTTGTTAGGAAGGGACGGTTGCGTTCTGTGAGGGGTTCAATTGTTTCTCTTCCGAGAATATCGATTAAAGCGTCAGTCGCTGTGTTATCAGAAAGGGAAATCATTAAAGTGGCCAAAGTTTGCAAAGTTAGGGGTGTATCATCTGGCCAAGTTTGCAAAATACCAGAAGGTAAACTCTTCCAAGACGGCTGAAGTTTTACTACATCTGACCAATTTCTCTTACCTGCGGCAATTTGTTGTCTCAATGTTTCTATAACTGCCAATTTAAAGGCAGAACCAACAGCTAAGGGTTTGTCAGCATTGAGTTCAGCTAAGGTGGAATCTCCTCTCATTGCCAGGAAACTAACCTCACCAGGTAATGCCTTCAATTGTTCTACCACTTCAGCCAGACTCATTACTTTAGCTTCAGGGGGAGCAAACAAGAGGAATGTAATTTGACCTTGCTCATTAAGAGCAATGCGGGTGGGAACCCTACCCTCTTCAAAAACAACTTGATAATTTTCTCCCACAGCTTGAACTTGTTGGTAAGTACCAAGAGTTTGTTGAATATTGTTAATTATACGCTCAACTTGAGACAAAGAAATCTGCTTAAGAAAAGAGCTTGCAAACCACTCAGACTTAAGAGGTGTGGTGGTAAAAAGACGTTCTATCGCTTGGCTAGGAGATAGGGGTAGTGCTTGAGCTGTAGCAGTTAGATTGATGAGCGTTAGCTGGAAAAAAAATAGAATTGCTAATAGTATACCAATAAATTGCTTCATAGTTTGCCTAAATTGTCCTTAAGTCAGCCTAACCTATAGCAGGTAGCAGGGAGTAGGGGAGACAAGGGGTACAAGGAAGAAGTTAGAGATAATATTGTCTGTTCCCAACAACCAAATCAGCTAAAAATATTATTTTTCTGTAGCAAATCAAGAGACAAAAATCAATGAAAAAAGCATTAATTTGTGGAGTCTCAGGTCAAGATGGAGCCTATTTAGCCCAGTTACTCCTCAACAAAGGCTATCAAGTTTGCGGCACCTCACGGGATGCCGAGATGTCCTCTTTTCAGAATTTGCTGCGTTTGGGAATTAAAGACCAAGTGAGGTTAGCCTCAATGGCTATTACCGACTTTCGCTCAGTGGTGCAAGTACTTACTAAAGTTCAGCCAGATGAAATTTATAACTTGGCTGGTCAAAGTTCCGTTGGTCTTTCTTTTGAGCAACCTGTCGAGACTCTAGAAAGTATGGCCACTGGCATCCTCAATTTACTAGAGGCAATTCGCTTTATTAACGCTCCCATTAAACTTTATAATGCAGGTTCTAGTGAGTGTTTCGGCAACACGGGTGATCAGGCGGCTGATGAGAATACACCTTTTCGCCCCAAAAGCCCTTATGCCGTAGCTAAAGCTGCGGCTTTTTGGGAAGTTGCCAACTATAGGGAAGCCTACGGTTTATTTGCCTGTTCCGGTTTACTATTCAACCATGAGTCTCCCCTGCGGCCAGAAAGATTTGTCACCCAAAAGATTGTTACTGCTGCTTGCCAAATTGCCCAAGGTTCTCAAGAAAAGCTGCATCTAGGTAATGTTGCCATTGCACGAGATTGGGGTTGGGCACCGGAATATGTTGAGGCGATGCATTTAATTTTGCAGCAAGAACAGCCAGATGATTACGTAATTGCTACGGGAGAGACTAATAAGTTAGAAGATTTTGTGGCAGAAGTCTTTGCTTGTTTAGGGTTGGACTGGCAAGAGCATGTAGTTACAGACGCTAGTTTGCTGCGTTTAACAGATATTGCAGTAGGTAGGGCAAATCCCCATAAGGCCAAGGAAAAGTTGGGGTGGCAGGCAAAGTATAAAATGCGGGATGTGGCGAGGATGATGGTGGAAGCGCGTCTTCATTAGAGGGTGTAAACTACCCCTCCTGACTGACTTCGCCTAAAGGCTTGCCAATTCAGAAGAGGCTTTAAACCTGATTAATTATTAATTGTCAATTGTCAATTATCCGTTGGTAAAATTAGACTATTAGGCTGGCTATTTTCTGCCATGTACCAAACAGACCCACCTCGTCCCCCCAAGGAAGTCTTACCTACTATGTATGACTTGCCCAGCGAAGACCCGGAGGAACCTGGCTTGCCTGACGAGTTTCACGACTTGCAACCAGAACTGCTGCGTCTTACTTTCTGTCCTCCTAATTACCCAGCAGCAGAGACTTTTGTAGGCAGTGATTTAAATCTTTACTATGACCCTCGTCATTCCCAATGGTACAAGCGTCCTGACTGGTTTGCAGTGGTGGGGGTGTCTCGGTTATATGAACAGCGAGACTTGCGGTTGAGTTATGTGGTTTGGCAAGAGGGTGTCAATCCCTTTGTGGTGGTGGAGTTGCTTTCTCCTGCTACAGAACAGGAAGATTTGGGGCAGACTTTGCGAGAGGTAAATCAGCCGCCAAGCAAGTGGCAAGTTTATGAGCAAGTTCTCCGAGTTCCCTATTACCTAGTCTTCAGTCGCTACACGAATCAATTACAGGCATTTGGCTTAGTCACCAGCCGCTACCAGCCTCTGAGTTTAGAGCAACAGCGCCTCTGGCTAGAGGAATTGCAACTGGGGTTAGGACTTTGGCAAGGTAACTACCAAGGTATTGAGCGTCTTTGGTTACGTTGGTTCGATGCTTTGGGTAACTGGGTGCCAACTCCGGCTGAACGGGAAAGGCAAAGAGCTGAGCGGTTTGCAGCACAATTAAGAGCATTAGGCGTAGAACCAGAAGACTGATGGAAATTGAAAATTAGAAGGAACAGGGAACAGGAAATTTAGAATTTAGAATTTAGAATTTAGAATTTAGAATTGAAAATTGTCAATCTTCCTCATCTCCCCCATCTTCCCCTGCTCCCCCATCTTCCCATCTCCCCCATCTCCTCATTTCCCCCCCGCAAGTACCTGAACTGCTGTCAACTCCAAGCCGGGGAAGGTAGAAGAGACAATACGTTCGCTTCCTCGAAATTGGACAGTATCATAGTCGCCTTCGACGAGAGTGCATACCGTTACTACCTCATCGAGTGGATCAACAATCCAGTATTCAGAAATTTCCAGTACGGCGTATTCAATGCGTTTGCTGCGGTAATCTGTAGTTTTAGTCGATTTGCTGACTACTTCTACTACTAGGATTGGGGGTGGTTCGTTAAAGTCAATGACTGCTTCACGTTCTGCTAGTGCTTCCCACTGTTCTATGGGTAGAACAGTTACATCGGGAGTTCTTGAGGTGTCCCAGCGTCTCCCGCGAGGTGAGCGAACACCAATTCGCATATCCTTGGAAGTCCAAGGTAGTTTCTGTTTTCTAGTTTCATCTTTGAATTGATCGTTGAGAAATTCTGTGATCGCTCCATGTTTCCCCGTACCAAGACTCATGGCAACTAATTCTCCATCTACTAGTTCATAGCTAGTGTTTGTACCATCGCTGTAGGTTAGGTATTCTTCAAAGGTTAGTTTTTTAATTGTGATAGTCATGGCGATTTTAGATTTTAGATTTTAGATTTTAGATTTTCCCTTTCTTGAAATAAGCAGCTTGTAGATTTATGATGCACCACTCGGTGAAACTTACGATAAAGTGTGAATTAAGAATTGTTGATCTCCCCATATCATGTCATACCAACGAGAGAAAAAGGTTGCCATAGCAGCAGTAACTGCGGCTGCTAATTTGTGTCAGCAAGTCCGACAGGAGCAAGGTTCTCAGCCAATGACAAAAGCTGACAGTAGTCCTGTTACTATTGCCGACTTTGGTGCTCAGGCCATAATTTGTCAAGCTTTGGCTGAGTCTTTTCCTGCTGATTCTGTAGTGGGTGAGGAGGATTCTGCTATGTTGCGATCGCCATCTCACCAAGAGCAACTGGCCCAGGTGACTAAATATGTGCAAGCACAGATAGCAGGGGCCACGTCTGAGGCTGTTAGGACTTGGATTGACCGAGGTAATGGGGAAGTTGCTACTCGTTACTGGACTTTAGACCCCATTGATGGAACGAAGGGATATATAAGGGGTGACCAATATGCGATCGCTCTTGCTTTGGTAGAAGAGGGTGATTTAAAGTTAGGCATCTTAGGTTGTCCAGCTTTACTTGTTAATCCAACCAAACCAGATGGCGAAAGAGGTGTCCTATTTGTAGCCGTGCGGGGTGAGGGAACGGTGATGATGCCTTTGAATAGGGGTGAGGTAAAAAAAATTCAGGTTACTGATTCCCAGCGCGTTGCAGAAGGTGTCGAACCCGGCCACGGAAACCAAGCAGTACAAGAAGCAGTGGTTAAAGCCGTTGGACTAACGGCTCCTTCCGTGCGTATCGATTCTCAGGCAAAATATGGTGTGGTGGCCAGAGGGGAAGCTGCTCTTTACATTCGTCTTCCTTCTCTTCAATCACCGAACAAAAAGCAAAATATTTGGGATCATGCCGCAGGAGCAATTGTGGTAGAAGAAGCTGGCGGTAAGGTGACGGATATGTTGGGTAAGCCTCTTGATTTTGCTTGTGGGTCAAAGCTTTATAATAATCAGGGAATTGTGGCTAGTAATGGGGTGATTCATCAAGCGGTGTTGGTGGCTGTGACTGAGAGGTTGGGTTGAGATTGACATCCTCCCAGCACTAAAAGAAATATGCCACTAACTAGCCAAAGAAGTTACCGTTTCCGGCGAGGTTTCTTCCGTATCTTTCCCCAACTCCTCTAAAATCTCAATAACTTCCCGTTCAAAAGTAACTTGTGCGCGGTTAGTTCTACCTCCGACATAAAAAAGATCACCTTTTTGCAGTGCCCAAACCTGAGAATGGGAGAAATAGCTCATAATCACCCCCAGCATCAGCAAACCAAAGCCTGAATAAACGAAGGGAATACCTGGATCAGCTTTAATTTGCAAACCAGTGCTACCAATCACATCCAAAACTTTGAGGGTAATACCATTAACTTCTACCCCCATACCAGAACGAACAGTAGAAACCAACTTACCCTGGGCATCATAAACTAATAAAGTTCCCTGTAAATCTCTTGCCAAAAGGGATACACCCTCACTCAAATCCGGTTTAGTGGGAACCCAAGTACCCCAGATACGCCCACTACCACCTGTGTTAAGGGGGGCCATAGGCAACTGAAAAATCGGACTGTTATTGAACTGTACACGCACACCTGCTACGCCCCAGTCTGTTTGATAGAAAGTTACACCTTTATAACGCAGTGGGCTATTAACATAGATAGTCTTTTGATCAACTTCCTCTCCTTGCTGATCTAAAACAGAAAGGTCGGAGTAAAACTGGTCAATTCCCCCCTCTGGTGTATAGTCAATCCAAAAACGATTAACTCGCACTGACCAATCTTTAGGAATTTGCGACAAGGAAAATGGCCCGGCTTCAATAATATTTTTAACCTGGAAAGTACCACCACTTGCCACCATTTCCTGAGCAAGAAAACCCCCCATTGCCCCCCAAATTGCTCCTGCCAAGATAATTAACATACTGGCATGAACAATAATTGGTCCGACACGTCCAATAATTCCCTTGCGAGCATAGAGGCTATTTCCCTCTTTAAAAATTTTGTAGCGTCGAGACTGCAAGCATTGACTCAGGGAATCTAAACTACCCCGATCTAATTCCGTAGAAAGAGCTAGCTTTTGAAATTGACGAGGTTCTTGGTAAAATTTCCAGTTACGAGCAGCCTTAAGAGCAGGTAACTGGCGGGTAAAAGTACAGGCTGTCAGACTGCTACCAAATAAAACTAATATTGATAAAAACCACCAAGTGCGATAAACGTGGTCTAATCCTAGAATTAAAATAACTTTCCAACTCAAGAAGCCAAACAAAGCTGGCTGTTCTGGATAATTAGATTGATAAAAAGCTAAAGACTGACCCTGTTCTATAACCGTGCCAGAAATACTAAAAAGTGCAATTGTTAGTAGCAGAATAATTGCTAAGCGTAAATCTGCCAGGATAGAGATTAGTCTACGCCAAAAAGGAATCATAGTATTAGGTAGAGAGGAATTCTCAGTCATATTTAAGGGAATGGGGAACAGGGAACGGGGAATGGGGAACAGTAAATATTTATATAGTTTTGCTCTTTCAACCCTCAATTTGATTTAATTTTTAGTTTCATTCAATAAAAGACCCCAGCCCGAAGGCGAGAAAGCAGAGAAAACACACCGAAGCCAACCAGTAAGACACCGCTAACTGGTGTAATCCAGCCTGACCATTGACGCAACTCTAATAATTTCTTAATCGAAGCAGTAAAGGTTCCGGCTAAAATCAAGGGTGAAACATAACCTGCTGTGTAGGATAACAGTAAAACGGCACCTAAAATTGGGTCTTGCCTAGTGGAAACCCAAGCAAGTAAGGTAGCAAGGACAGGTGTAGAGCAAGGAGAAGCCACCAAACCAAAGGTTAAACCAATTAAATAAGAGCGTACCCCCTCTGGCCAGTCTTGTGAAATCCAGTCCATACCACCAAAGGAGGGTAATTGTAGGGGCAAAGCTTCTAGTAAATTCAGCCCCATGATAATAGCAATCAAACTGACAACAATGGGCAAACCCACACCGATTTGACCATAAACTCGCCCAACAGTTGCAGCGATAATTCCTAAGACAGCTAAGGTTGTTGCCAAACCCAGGGCAAACCAAGTAGACTGAGCCGCAGCTTGCAGTCTTCCCTTACTTTCATAGCCGCCAATGTAGCCGATAGTAATAGGCAGCATAGAAAGCATACAAGGAGTCAAACTAGTCAGCAAGCCAGCGGCAAAGATAATACCAATACTGAAAGCGCTTAGGTGAGTAAGTTGGCTATCAACTAGATGATTTGCAAATTGTTGGAGTTGATAAAGTTGAGTAGAGAGTGTTTCTAGCATGCAGTATCTGGCTGTTGTAACGCCCATTCTGCTTGCATTGTAGCTTAGAGGGTTCAGTTTCTAATTAGATCTTCTCTGATGCTGTGATCCAATATCTTCCTCTAGATAATCGTCAGAAGAAGGTTTAGGAATTGGTATAGGAGGAGTAGCCCCTGGGGTTAAGGGATAGCCCGGTATGGGAGTTCCGGTGGGAACAGCTGCCACATTTCCTGGTTGACCATAGCCAAGAACAGGATCAGCAACTGGACTGGTGTAACCTGTGGGAATGGTAGGAGAAGTAACAAGATCGTAAATTTGCCACTCCTGAATCCCTTGAGGTTTAAGAACAGAAGCAGCACGACTAAGTTCGACCTCTGTGCCTTCTAGAATGAGTAAGTATTCTCCATTTTCTAGGCGATCGCTGTAAAGTAGAGCATGTTCTTCCGGAATACCTAAATCAACTAACACTCCTACTAAGCCACCAGCAGCAGCACCTAGAGCACCACCAACCACAGTATCGCCAACAATAGAGGCAATCGCACCTCCCACCACCACCGGCCCAACTCCAGGAATAGCTATGGCGCTTAAAGCTCCTATTAAGCCTACTAAGCCGCCAATCATACCACCAGCAATAGCACCAGTCGCAGCACCTGCTGCTTTTCCATGATCATTGCGATCTTCTACCTCAACGCCAGCGATTTGCTCATCATCTGTGTTCCGCGTCATCACAGATACTTTGCTGATGGGGAAATCAACCTTTCTTAGTTCTTGTAGGGCCAATTCTGTTTGGTGTCGGTTAGGAAATACACCGACTGCACGCTTAGATTTAGCTGAAGCCATTGTTTTTTCCTCATCTAACATTAAAATCAGTAGGCAAAAAAATTGAAGTTACTTTGCCTCTATTTCGCCGTTTCTGAGCAAAATATTCATCTATCAATGGAGGTATAGCAACGGACATATAGGTGAGAAAAATATATTTTGCTTGAAATGGGGAGAGGGTTCGCGTAGCGTTGGCGTAGGCAACAGTCAACAGACAAATATCCTAACAGTAGACAAATATCCTAAAAGTTGTGGCGACTTCTCTAGTTATTCACCATAACGATAGGGAAGTTCAGCGTAGTATTGGAGAATTTTCTCTAGAATCTCACGCCATTGCTCTAAATCTTGATGTCTGGTTTCCATCCTAAGCACTTTCTCACCCTAACCTCACCGCCGTACCTGTAGCCGTAATAAGTAACAACGCTCCCGTTTGATCAACATTAATAGTACCCGTATCAACCTTAATACCAATTACAGCATTAGCACCTAATTTGGAGGCACGTTCTTCTAATTCCCTAATCGCATCAAGTTGTCCCTTTTCAAAAATCCTTTCATAACTGCCAGTTCGTCCACCAATAAAATCTCGTAGTCCAGCAAAGAAATCCCGCAAAGCATTAGTACCATAAACCACCTCAGCGGTAACAACTCCTAAATAAGCTTCAACAACAGCACCTTGGATAACATCAGTTGTAGTTACAATCATGGGTTTTTCCTCAAAAAACAGTTAATTCAATAAGTAAGGTAACAGGAAACAGGGAACAGGGAACAGGGAACAGGGTGACGTTAATGCAAAGTCTGGGAATAGAGGAAGATAAACGAATTATCAATTATCAATTATCAATTATCAATTACCCCTTCCTACTTTGCCTCCAATAATGCTTGCACATCACTATCCATAATTTTGTCTATATTACGGGTGATTTTGGCAATGTCCCAATCCCACCATTTAATCTGTAACAACAAATCTATCTCGGTATCGGTAAAGCGCTGCTTAATTAAATTTGCTGGGTTGCCACCGACTACAGTGTAGGGAAGAATATCCTTAACTACAACTGACTTAGCCGCAATCACAGCACCATCACCAACTTTAACCCCCGGCATAATTAACGACTCATAACCAATCCAAACATCGTTACCTATAATCGTATCGCCCCGACTGGGCAGGTCAGTTAATTTATCCATAGTATTTTCCCAACCTTGTCCAAAAACCGGAAAGGGATAGGTTGAGATGCTATCTAGCTTGTGGTTGGCACCATTCATAATAAACTTAACGTTGGTGGCGATCGCACAAAACTTGCCGATAATTAAGCGATCGCTTCCATAGTTGTAGAGAACGTTTCTTTCAAATTCCTCTGGGTTGACTGGATCATCGTAATATGAGTAATTACCAACAATAATATTAGGTGATTTAATAAAATTCTTGATAAAGCAAACCCGGCGATGGTCTGCCATTGGATAGGGACGATTGGGGTTGGGGCCGTGCTGTTCCATTTTTAATCTAACTATTGACTTTTTTCAGCCTAGCTCTAACTTTTTCAAGACTTGCTTGGGCAATATCATCTAAAGACCAATTCAGTTCTGATGCTACCTGTGCTAGATGCCAAAGAACATCTCCCAACTCCTCAGCTATTTCAGCTTTATCTTTCTCCTCAATTATCCCTCCTTTATCTCTCATAATTTTCTTCAACTTATCCGCAACTTCTCCACTCTCTCCACATAAACCCAATACTTGAAAAGTCAAAGGTGCATCTACGCCAGGACGGATAGCAATTTGACGTGATAAATCTTGATATTCCTTAAATTTCATCACTCTCACTCCTAATTTTCGCTAAGACCTTTCCCTCGAGACGTTCTTCAGGGTAGGCTAAGCTGCTAAGAGTCTGGAAAAATTTCACCAATGACCAGAGATTTATATGCCAACTCGGCGTTAGCTCAAATTCCCAAAATCCTCACCTTGCTAGACCGCAATCGGCATAGTCCCACCTATGGTTGCTTTGACCGCAACTTCTGGCACTATAAAATCATAGACTTTCCTAGCGGTATGGCTCAGGAATTTGTTTGGCCTCTAGCCCTAGCCTATGCTACTGATATCTCTGATAATCCTTTCTATCAGCAAGGGGTCATTCCTAGCTGGGTAGAAGCAGGTATTCTCTATGCAGCCAAAAGTGCTCATGCAGACGGTTCCTGTGATGACTATTTTCCCTACGAACGAGCTAGTGGGGCGGCGGCTTTTTCCCTACTTGCCTGCATCGAGAGTTACAATTTGTTGGAATTAGATAATCCAGTTTTCCTAAACTTTTTTACCAAGCGAGCATCGTGGTTAGCTCACCACAACGAAAGTGGACGTTTAACTAATCACCATGCTCTAATTATTCTCTGTTTAGAATTACTGTCTCAGCTCTTATCAACTTCCCAATGGGACAAAATTAAAGCCCTACGCCTAGAAAAAATACTCAATTGGCAAAGTGAAGAAGGCTGGTTTCCAGAATATGAAGGATGTGACCCAGGATACCACACTTTAACTATTTCCTGTTTAGCCAGAATTTATCAACTACGTCCAGATATTCGTATCAAAGAAGCACTAATTAAAGCAGTCCAATTAGCTAGTCACTTTGTACACCCAGATGGGTCTTATGGGGGAGAATATACTAGTCGCAATACCTATAACTTTTTTCCCCACGGTTTTGAATTAGTAGGTCAGTGGTTACCGGAAGCTTTGCAAGTAAGCGATCGCTTTTTAGACGGACTAGCTCAAGGACTAGCCCCAAGCTACGCTGATGATCATATTATCGGTCATCACACCTGGAATTATTTACTAGCTTGGCGAGATTTTGTCAGGGAACGTCCCTTAACTTCCCTACCAGCAGAAGGTCAAATTTGGCTCAAAGAAGCCCAAATCCTCATTGATAAACGCCAAGAAACAAGCCTTTATCTAGCCCTAAACAAAGGAGGAACTTTCAAATTATTTCATAAGCAGCAGCTAGTCGTTTCCGATACCCAGTTTTCTCTTCAAGTCAAACAAGGTAATAAAGTCAAAAATGCTGTTGGTCATTTGGTTGACAATTATACAGTAGAGGTAAGCGATAAAGAAATCTTAATTAAAGGTCAACTAGGTTGGGCTAAACAAAAACAAATGACACCAGTAAACTTAATGATTCTGCGAATTGTTATGCTAACAGTTGGGCGCTTTTTTCCTAACCTCATTCGCAAAATATTACAGAAAATACTCATTACTGGCAAAAATAAGGCACCTTTTTATTTTCAGCGCCGTTTGTCTTGGCAAGATAGTAAGCGGGTTGTTAGGGATGAGTTGAGAACTAACTCTTGGGATGACGTTATTAATGCTGGTATTGGTGGTGACCAAACTTCTATTTATGTGGTGATGAGTCGCACCTTTCAAAGAGGACAGTTGCAGCCTTGGCTGGATTTAACCAACGAGGTGAAAAGGCTTGCTCCTGGTCAGGTTTTGCAATTGGAAAGAGAATTTTGAATGGATATGAGGTGATGATGAGGTGATGGGGTGATGAGGTGATGGGGTGATGGGGGTAGAAAGAATTAAGAATTAAGAATGAAGAATGCAGAATTAAGAGTTGAAATTCTAAATTCTAAATTCTAAATTCTAAATTTTCCTGACTCCTGACTCCTGACTTTTAAGGAGGGGAAAATCCAAAATCTAAAATCTAAAATCTAAAATACGAATGAAAAAGCTAATTTCTCTCGTTGTTAGTTCCCTTATCCTCGCTTTCATTTACTGGAAAATAGATTTTCAGGGATTAATTGAAGTATTCAAAAATTGCCACGGCTGGTGGATGGCAACTAGCTTAGGTATGGTAGTACCCCTAACCCTGTTTACCGCTTGGCGACTACAACAGTTAATGCCAAAAGGGTCAAGATTAACTTTTGGTGAAGCAAATCGCTTAATTTTGGCAGCGAGTGTCCTCAATATGGTACTACCTTCCAAGATGGGGGATATTGCTAAAGCTTACTTTATGAAACAAAAGGGGCATTTAGAAGGTTCTTTAGCCTTGTCTCTAGTTGTGTTCGAGAAATCTTGTGATTTGCTCTCACTTCTACTTTGGTGTGTATTTGGTTTAGTGCTTTATCCTAGTAAAGATTTGCTGTTCTGGCTGATGACAGGCAGTGTTGCTTTAGGTTTAATCACGGGTATACTACTTTTAAGTTATCCTAAATTTGCTCAACTCTTTTTCCTAGTTGGCAGAAGAATAGCACCGAAAAAAATAAGCTCTAAATTAGAGAAACTGCAAACTTCCTGGAAAGAAATGCATGATTATTTTTGGCAAGATAAAGCTCAGTTATTAAAAATAACTATTACTTCTATTTTTATTTGGTTTTTACATTTGTTGCAAATTTGGTTATTTATCCTTGCCCTCAAAGCGTATACACCTTTTCTTGCTAACTTAGCCCTTTCTCCCCTAGCAATTCTCGCTGGACTTTTGCCCCTAACTTTCGCTGGCGTAGGCACCCGTGATGCCGCCTTAATTGCCTTTTATCAACCCTATTTCAACCCAGCCACTGCAGCAGCCTTGGGCTTACTCTGTACCTCGCGCTACTTATTACCAGCGCTTGGTGGATTACCTTTTTTAGGACAATACCTGACAAGAATTAAAAATTAAAAAATGACTAGCCAACTAATTACCACTAACTATTCTGATGAGGGTGAGCAATTAATGAATGGGGTTTTTCTAAACCATGAGTTTCCATTAATTGTTTATTTGCCATTACCTCGGAGGTTTTGCCATCAGCAATAATCCGTCCCTCATTGAGTAGAATTACGCGATCGCACACTTCTAAAATAAGTTCTAAATCATGGGAAGAAATTAGATTTGTTTCTGGGGAAGTTTGCAGAAAGCTAATCAGGCGACGGCGAGCTCGCAAATCGAGATTAGCACTTGGCTCATCGTAGAGTATTAGTTGAGGATGCATTGCCAAAACCCCGGCGATCGCTACCATACATTTCTCACCCCCGGAGAGATTGTGGGGTACTCGTTGGGCTAAATGTTCAACACCGGTAAGGTAGAGTGACTCCTGCACCCGCTTTTCAATTTCCTCTTCCGGTAATCCCATATTTTCTGGTCCAAAGGCGACATCATCCCTTACTGAGGGTGAAAATAACTGGTCATTAGGATTTTGGAAGACTAGACCAATTTCTGGACGAAACTCACCAACGACTAAAGGTTTACCAAATAGCCCAATTTTTCCAGCAGCTGGTTTTAAAACACCGCACATTAAGAGAAAAAACGTAGATTTACCAGCCCCATTTGGACCAATCAAACCCACCCTTTCCCCTGGCTGTATCCTTAAACTAATATTTTGTAAAATATTTGGTTGACCTGGGTAGGAAAAATATAGCCCAGAAATCGCCAGTGCCAATTCAATTTTATTTTCAGTTTCGAGTATGGACATTTGCTGATTCATAGGCTTACCAAGATAATTTCTGCTGCAACTAAACCAGCGACAATAACAAAGACAAGTCCTGAAGCGATCGCATCCCTAGTACTAGCTTTAAACAGCTGGTTACGACGGAGGTTGACTTGACCGTATCCTCGCAACGTCATTGCTTTATAAACTTGTTCTGACTGCTCGTAACTTCGTACCAGTAATGTACCAGCTAGGGAGGCTAATACATTCAAGTTACGGAGACTGAGTTTATTAGCTCTAAATCCCCGCAGTTGCATTGCCCGTTTCATTTTGGTCAAGTCTTCGGCAAACTGTTCAATATAGCGATAAGACAGTAAAGTCATGTCAGCCAGCAGAGGAGGTAAACCAAGCGATCGCATTGCCTTGATATTAGTAACAAAAGGTGCAGTGCCAAACAAAATCAAACCAACGCTGAGAATACAAATGAAGCGAGTTACCACGAGTAATAGTGCTTCTATTCCTTCCCTTCGGACTGCCACAATTCCCACCTGAAAAATAACATCACGACCAACACTGAATGGTAAAATCAGGGCTATGGTGGCTAAAAAAAAGCCAGGGTATCGCAGGCGATTAAGTAAAAAAGGTAGGGGCAATTTAGAAATTTTGTAGAGTAGGAAAGTACTCAACACCATAACTGGCAGCAAAACCAAATGCTGTACGAAAGAAAAAGCCAAAATTAGGGCGAATAGAGCAACAAGCTTATATCTAGGTTCCCAGCGATGGATGGGTGAGTCGAGATGAGCATAAGCATCTAGTCCTGGTTTCATCTGCTTTTCAGGAGTTCTGGCTTGACTCGCTGTAAAAAGATCACCACTGCGGCGGTAAACGCTCCTTCTATGAGTATTAGGGGAATATGAGCAAATACCAAGCCGTAGATAGCTGTTTTCTCTGACTGAACATCAATATTAGCTGGGATATTGGTAATAACTAGGGCAAAGAAAATCAAGGTTGAGATTGCCAAGCCACCAGCACCTCCGAGGAAAGCAAAAATGCCAGTTACAAGAGGGTTTTTCTTAGCTACAACCTGGCGCAACTGAAAGAGGTGATAGGCTAAAATTGCCGGGAAACCAAATAACATAGCATTGACACCCAGGGTAGAAAGACCACCGTGCTGGAACATCACCGCCTGAAAAAAAAGACCAATCAGAATTGCCGGAAAAGCGTAATAACCCAAAACTGTCCCTAACAGTCCATTGAGAATTAAATGAACGCTGGTGGGTGGTATTGGAATATGAATCCAGGAAGCAACAAAAAAAGCAGCAGATAACAAAGAAGCTTTGGGAATATTTTCTTGAGGATTTTGATCTCGATTAATTTGACGCAGGGAGTACCAGGTAAGTCCACCAGTAGCGGCATAACCGGCGATACAAATTTGGGCCGGAAGAATACCATCAGGAATGTGCACTACTTTTCCTCCGCGAGAAAAACAGGGCTGTTCCGACAAATCCCCACACACCGGCTGCTCCCATCAGAAACGTCTGGAGAGGACTGACGGTGGCTTGTTTAGAGATGGAAAGTACTTGGCTGCTGGAATCTTGTTCTACTGCTGCGCTGATATTTTCTCCCCCTCTTCCTTCTTCACCAACAGCAATATTAATTAAATCACCATGGCCAGCCTTGCGTACCTGTACTGTCCAATTTCCTGGTTGAGAGTAATCGGGCGCGAACAGAAAATTACCCTTGTCATTAGTGGTAGCTTGTAACCAGGGAGTAGAAGGGTTATTTGGGTGATAAACCGTCACTTGAGCATTGGACATTGGTTCGCCATTATCAAATTTGGCATCAATCTCAATTGCTTGAGTAGGATTTGCTTCTATCTTGACACCATGAGCGATCGCTTTTGCTGACCAGCTCAAGACCGGGACAAGGATAAGTGGTAAAATTACATTCCGCTTCATGGTTCAGTTGATTGCTAAGGGGTTGATGCCAAGCTGCCTTACTAGAGGTAGCTTCCTCGCAGTCTGTCAAGATAGTTTTAGGGGACTGGTTAGGATAATTTTGGATTTGGGATTTTGGAGAATTGTCCTATCCCTAACTTCAAAATTGACAGACCACTAGAAGGCTTATCGTGTCGGGATGGGTTGAAGGTAAAGCTGAAAAAGGTTATTTGAACCTTTAGCTTTTAAACATCAAGCTTAGTTTCTCGACAGTGACCCTCACCTACGTGACCCAGACTGGGTAGAAGTTCTTGAAGCTTTTTATAATCTTCTGCTGAGAGTTCTGACTTAAGCTGAGTCTGGTCTACTTCTAGTTTGCCAGCTTCGGCAAGGTTAGCTAGGGGTTGAAAGCCCAATGCGCCCATATTAAGGGCATCATCTGCTGGTGTGTCAGCGTCACCAAAGAGATGGTCAAAGTGGAAAGTTGCCTCCAAGTCAGTTGTGCCATCCTTGGGCAAGATTCCTTTACGTTGGTCGCCAACAAACTCCCCACAAATAAATTCTAATTCCTGGTCGATTTTGATGACAAAATCAACAGTCTGCCCTTCCTTTTCTGCTTTACCCTCCATCACCAAGACCTGATCCTCAAAAGGACCAGCATCTGCTCTGACCATTTTCCAGGATAAGGCATTGTACTGACCGCTAGGAACTTCCGTCACCTCAGCGACGAGAATTGGCTCGGCACTTTCATCGCCCTCAGCTAAGTCTACGGTTTTTACTTCGTCGATGACAACTTTTTCCTTGGCCTGAATACTGCTATCAGCGATCGCATTGAAAGGTGGGTCACTTTGGTAAGCGGTTACGTCAGCGAGGTTAGTGTAAACATGATCAAAGGAAATTTGCCATCCGTCTTTCGAGAGAAAGCCCTCTCGTACAAAATCTTCTCCATTAGCACGGATTTGCAGCTTTCCTTTATTGCTTGTGGCTTGAGTATTGCTCTGAGTTTCCACCGGAGCATTGCTGGCAGTTTCGTTCTCAGAGCAGCCAAAAAGCATACCAGTTAAAAGAAAACTAAGACTCACTAGAGTCAGCAGCTGTTTTTTCATTATGACTCCAGATGCCTTAACGTAAATTAACACAGACAAAACTTGAGTAAACAATATCTCTAGCAAAATTTGCAATACCCCCAGAGGGCATTTTCTTGATTTTGAGCAAATGTAAAGAAAATCTGTTGCTTATGAACTCAGGCAAACTTTGCAGAAATGTTCTGTGCCAACCCTCTATCTCGAGGTTAGTTGTTAAAGTTTTCCAGGATAAACTGATTTAGCCTGAGTAAATTTACTCAACTAGGATGCCACGACTATGATGAAAGAGCTCGACTTAAGCAAAACGACTGATCTTCTCAACACCATCATGCAATTTGAGCTAGCTGGTGTTGTACGTTACACCCACTATTCCCTGATGGTGACTGGACCCTATCGAATTCCGATTGTAGATTTTTTCAAGCAGCAAGCAAGTGAGTCTTTGCTCCATGCTCAAGAAGCAGGAGAAATTATCGTCGGTTTAGAAGGACATCCTAGCCAGATGATTGCTCCCATAGAGGAAACTCATCAACATCTAGTCAAAGATTTGCTCTCGGAAAGCCTTAACCATGAAAAAACCGCACTAGACATGTACAAAAAATTACTTGGTGTAGTTGAAGATGCCAGCATCTATCTAGAAGAATATGCTCGCACTAAAATTGGTCAGGAAGAACTACACAATTTAGAAATCAAAAAAATGTTGCGAGATTTTAGCTAGATTAAGCTTAAGGGGTGAGAAGTTGGGGGGGAAGTAGCGCTTCGCGCCGGGTGTAGGGTATAGGGAAAATTTAATCTAGCTAACACCCCACACCCCACACCCCATCTCAACAGATAATCTGCTTTGGGTAAGTCCTTGGATAGTTTATCTTTTCCCCAATTCTATTTTGAGCATAAGTATTCAACCGGATCTGATATTACGATGGATTTTACTGCTGCGATACCTACTTTTGTTATTACCCTCAGAGAAGGTGTAGAAGCTGCCCTAGTAGTAGGAATCGTACTAGCATCCCTCAAAAAAGCTCAAGCCGAGCAGCTCAATCGCTGGGTATACGCTGGTGTTGTAGGGGGAATTATTGCTAGTACTTTGGTAGGCTTATTTTTTATCGGGGGGATTCAAGCTCTCAATAATACCTATCCAAAGTACGAACCACTAATAGAACCTTTGCTAGAGGCCATTTTTGGGGTAGTGGCGATCGCTCTTTTGAGTTGGATGTTAATTTGGATGACTCAGCAGGCGCGGTTTCTCAAAGCAGAAATAGAAGGAAACCTCAACTCAGTGATTAAAAAAGGTTCTGCTGCTGCTGGTGTTTTTAGTCTCGTCTTTATTGCTGTTTTGCGAGAAGGCTTTGAAACAGTCGTCTTTATTGTCGCCAAATTTGAACAAGGTATTTTACCAGTACTAGGAGCTTTTGCTGGTTTAGTAGGAGCGGTTTTAATCGGCTTCCTACTATTCAAATGGGGAGTTAAAATTAATATTCGTCAATTTTTTCAGGTGATGGGAGTTCTGTTACTGCTCATCGTTGCTGGTTTGGTTGTGGGGGCTTTGAAGCATTTTGACCAAGCTGCTGCTATTCTAGCCCAGATGAATAATAATTTAGAAAAGCTATGTTTCTACTATGATCATTTAGCCCAAGAATCTTCCTGTTTACTAGGAGAAATGGTTTGGGATACTAGTGGTGTTTTACCAGATAAACAATTTCCTGGTTTAGTATTAAAAGCTTTATTTGGTTATCGAGACAAAATTTATCTAGTTCAGGCTGTAGCTTATTTAGTCTTTTTGTTCTCAATTGGTAGCGTATATTTTAATAGCTTAAATTTGCAGAATAAAACTAGTAATCAATCTGAGCAGTCGGCGCGAAATTAATCTAGCTTTCTATCTTGATAATTTATTTGCCATTTTTTCTGTTAATAAACTCTAGGACTTACGCAGTGAAACGGAAAAATCAGGTTTCTAGGCTATGGGGTTTGCGTAGCATGGTCGTTAGGGCATACAGGGAACAGGGAACTCTTAACTGAGGGTTACAGCGATTCTTAATGTCTGAGTGCGTAAGTCCTGAACTCTTTGGTCTTCGACTCTTAACTTTTAGTAGTACTCTGTCAACCAAGAAATGATGGATAAACTTTCTCTGTGCGTCTACCTCAACCTCTCAATTCAAACTTGACAGAGTAGTAGTGCTAGAAAACGTTGGGGATGAGTCAATGCCTAGAACAAAAAAGCTTGTTTAGACTTAACCGCAGCTTAAAAAACAGCGATTTAAGTTTACGGATTCAGCAAAAAATATTTGTACGTAGTAAATTCTTGTCTTAGCAACTATCAATTAAGTAAATCCCTCGGAAGGAAGAGAGCAAAAACCTTGGGAACTAACCGAAAATTGAACCGTCAATACCAAAACAATCGCCCTTTTGGGACAATTGTTTTAGAGATGTTTAATAAACCCCAACTTTCCTATAGACATAAGGTTAAAAACATGATATATAACTTGCCCTATGGAAACAACAACTGAAAAACAAGTTAATCTATTTAACTCCCAGTTAGAGGGACAGTTTGGCTTGCATTGCACCTTATATGGAAAGATTGAGCAACTTGACGAAGTGCTTTATCTGCAATTGTCAGACTCAACCCGCTTGCGCATCTCCCAAGAGCCAGATAATTGGTCTGGAGATTTTCGATGCTGGCAGGTTATTCCTAGTACCGACTCTACTGGTGAAGTATCTAGCATAAAAATAGTAAATTCAGTTGAACTTCCACCAGGGGCAACATCTCAAACTTATGAAGATAGATGCGATTTAGTCGGACGAGTAATACAACTTGCCAAAAAGGGGCAATTTGTGCGCTTCAAAGTGCAACGTCCTGGAGAAAAAACTCTCAAACCCACCTTACTTAATCCCGACTCTCGTATGAAGGACGGGCAAATTTGGCAAGTTTTAGCGCGGCGTAGGGGAAAAGCACTGCACATTGAATATGCAGCACCCGTTTCTGATGATGCTCTCACCTCACCGAGTTCTCCTAGTCAGCCGACTGAAATAGCAGTAGAAAACTCCCCTAAACCCTCAAAAACAGCCAATTCCCAAACCTCAACAACTCCCCCTGCGACCCCCTCCCCTTCACCTCGCGTACTCAAAGACCCTGAACCCCCTACAGAAAAAGCAAGAGAGGCACTCTACGAAGTAACAGGAAACGAGAATTGGACGCTGTTGTCCCCCCTCTGGCGACGCTATGCTTGGGAATGGGAAGCTCTCAACTCAGGAACGGGTCAAAAGGCGAGGGTGCAGGTAATGGCAAGGGGAACCCAATACCAAGTCCATCTTTTTCCTCTACCTAGCGATGACTTAGACGAGTCAGATAACCATTTTGCCATAGGCTCTCAAGAAGAAGAACAACTAATTGTCACTCCCCTGGGAGCTGCCCGTGGCATTGGCGCTTCCTGTTTTAAAATAGAGATTGGCCCTTATGAAATAGTCCTTGACTGTGGCACCAGACCAAAAGGCTATGATCCCCTACCAGCTTTAGATCACCTCTTTCAACCGAACCTGCTACTAATTAGTCATTCTCATCAGGATCACATCGGTGCTGTACCTGTCTTCCACAGCCGTTGGCCAGCGGCGCGGATGATTTGTACCTCCGGAACGCGAGAAATTGCCCAGGTCATGCTCCAAGATGGTCTGAAGGTACAACAGTTAAATGAAGACTCCCCAGAACTTTACGATGAAGAGGCATTGGAGAGTACCTTATTTCGACTAGAAACCCAACCTGTCGGTCAAGACTTTGAACCCTTACCCGGTTTAAAGGTGAGGTTTATTAATGCCGGTCATATTTTAGGAGCAGCTTGTATCTATCTGCGTTACGGGGAGCGATTAGCTACGCTAGCTCCCAAAGGGAGATCGCTACTCTACACTGGTGATTACAACACTACCTCCTCCCGTACCACCACAGGCTTGCAAATATCTGATTTACCAGAAGCAGATGTTTTAATTACTGAATCTACCTATGGTGCTGAGGCCCATCCTGCCAGAAAAGCTCAAGAAACAGCTTTACTTAAGGCTGTAGCTGCTGTTGTGCAAGCGGGTGGCAATGTTTTGATTCCTGCTTTTGCCTTAGGAAGGGCTCAGGAAATCCTCTTGGCAATTCGCACTTCTAGCGAGTTCCGCAATAGCAAAATTCCTATTTATGTTGATGGTTTAGTTCGGGCGGTAACTAATACTTTTCGGGATAATCTAGTTATTCTGCCCCAGTCAGTGCAGAATTTGGTTGAACAAACTGGTATTGAACCCTTCTTCGACGCAGAGGGGACACCGCCCATCATTTCCATTAGCCACAAGCGGGAACGTCCCTTGGCTATGGCAAAACCAAGTGTAATTGTTGCTTCATCAGGTATGCTCAATGGTGGAGCTTCTGTTTACTATGCCCAAACTTTACTAGAGCGGGAAAATGCTGCTATTTTTATTAGTGGCTATACTGACGAAGAAAGCCCTGGTCGTTTGCTTCAAGAACTACAGACCGGAGACACAATTGAGTTAGATGGTAAGGAGATTACCGTCAAAGCAGACATCCAACGCTTTAATTTGAGTGCCCACGCTGATAAAGTAGGACTAACTCAGGTAATTCACAAGGTTAATCCTCAGCACTTAATTCTGATTCACGGTTCCCAAGATGCTCTACATGAATTAGCTCGTTCTGGGGAGTTGCAAAGGAAGCATATTGTCCACATCCCAGCAGTGGGAGAAACAATTGAGTACGGACAGGTTCCGGAACATTTAACACCCCGACGTGAAGCTCAATTGAGGTCACGCCAAGCTTTCTCAAATTTACCAGAGTCTTTTGAAGTAGAAGTAGTTGCAGAAAGAGAAGGTGCTTGGATTAAAATCCCAGAAAAGGTCGTAGAAGAAGATCCCCGCTGGCAGACTTTGGGAGATACAGGCATACTCAAAGCTCACTGGGAAGGCACAACTTTAAGACTAACTCCTGTAACTCAGCATGATATAGCAATTGATGAAGCCCTCAGAAGTGGGGAAGATTGCTGTGCGAGGTGTGTCAACTTCCAACAAAGGTCTTGCCAATGCGAAGATAGCCCCATGCATCGCTTAGTGGTAGACCCTAGCGGCTATTGCCCAGAGTTTTTAGGCTGGGAATCAGAGTTTTTGTCAGGACGTAAATACCGCAGTTGAGGAGGAGTCTGAGCAAATGGATAATTGATAATTGATAATTGATAGTTGTTTAATTCAGTACAAGGCCTCTTTATTCATTTTTTGAAAGCTTGTTGAGGGATACATCTTAAAGCCACAATGGGTAGGACTGATTTCTATCCTTGAGACAACAGCCGCTAGATGACTAACAAAATATCCTTCAGTACGAGTCAGGATGTTTGATGAACTGAAAGAGGAACTAGGGGAAGACACCCTAGTTGAAACTGAGCAAGATGACCTGATCGAACTGATTCAGGATAAGGGACAAGGCTATACCCGCATTTCTCACAAATTTTGAGAGTGCTGTCGTTGAAAGCCTTACAAAATCTAGGGTTGACCCTGAAGGAAGCCCCCTCAGAAAAACGACAGTGTGTTGTTAGAGTTCAACTTGACATCAGAATCAATTAGACTTTGAACAAAAAGAAATTTAATTTGCGTAATATTTACGCAAATATCATTGACTTGGCAGAAAGCTGAAGATAATCGATCTAAAATCAGCTATAATTTAGTCATAAAAATAAGGTAAATCTGTCCAGTTTATGACTCACATTCCTTCAGAATATATTAACCATAAACTCAAGTTTGGCAAACTAAAAGGAAGAGAAGTAATAGCTAATTTTGACGGAGGGAAAATCAGATCAGATGCCGGAATTATGTGGATAGCTAAATTAGATAAAAAACTAAAAATCACGGCTAGTTTTGCCAGATGCTTTCAAGATTATCGGCATTCATCTTATCAAAGTTATTCAGTTATTAGCAGCAAAACTGAGGTCTTCTAATCTAGATCCAGCAGCAGGAGCTTATGAAGAATTACAGAGAATTATCGGTTTAATTAGAGAAAAATGGAGAACGACTCAAATCCTAGTTCGTGGAGATAGTGCTTATTCCCGTGAAGAAATAATGAAATTATGTGAATAACAACCAGGAGTAGATTATGTTTTAGCAATGGCAACCAATAATCAATTAAAATTCCGAGCATCAGATGTAATAAAGAAAGCTAAAATTGACTAAATTTTATCCGGTGTGTGAGCAACTTTTTAGCGAATTTAGTCAGATTATTACTCGTTTATCTCGGAAATTTATTTCATTTTTTAAAAACACCAACTTTCAGCCTCCAAATCAGCTTCTCAAATCAATTTGTGAGAAATGCGGGTCAAAGAACTCCGCAAAACCCTAATCAACGATGTCGTCACAGGCAAAATTAAGGTAATTGATAATTGAGAATGGAGGAATGGAAAATGAATATCTCTCAACTGCGTCAAAAGATTGACAGTCAACTCAATACCCTTTCACCCGAATGGCTTGCCCTAATTAGTAGTTTTCTCGATTCAATCCAAACCATGAAATCTGGAGATTCATCTTCAGTAGTTAAGCAAGCATCCATCAAAAGAGGCAAGCAAGCGCAAGACTTGCTCAAATATGCAAACACCTGGCAAGGGGATGACCTCGAAGATTGCTTAGATTCTGTACGTGAAACTCGCTCAGAAGCACAGTTTTAGCTGCCATGTCTTACCTGCTAGATACCAGCATGAATTAACTCTAGCTTCTGCTGATAGCGACTTGCAACGCATCAACCAAGTTCAGCCTTTTTCCCTAGAATCGTGGCTATAACATGAGCTAATTTTCTCTTGCCTATCGCCAAAACTCATCGGGTAGCGGCTCATTAAAATCCTCACTCATCCACACCTGCCCCATATGCAGCCCTGGAATCCGTGGCGCATCCGACGAATGAGCAGCTAAATTGGAGCTACCTTTAACCGACTGGATAAAATCCAGCACTTGCACCAGCAAAGGTTCTGGTGCAAATGCCAACTCCCGCACAATCGTTTCCAAAATAGTCATATGCCGCAACGGTTGCTCCTATCCTTCCATTATCCATTAAAACCATGTCTTACCGCGAAATAATGACCATTGAACCTGGCAAGCGAAGTGGTAAACCTTGCATTCGAGGAATGCGAATCACCGTTTATGATGTGCTGTCCTATCTTGCCTCCGGCATGACCTATCAAGAAATCCTTGAAGACTTTCCTTACTTGACCCAAGAAGATATCTTAGCTTGCCTCAGCTATGTTTATGTGAGGCTAGAGTATTTCCGAGTGTGGTGAATGAGTATCGGAGTCTCTTTAATGAGTCTTTTTTACTCTCTAGAGAGTGTTTGTGTGAGGCTAAAGAGTATTTGAGTGTGGTGAATGAGTCTTTGATACTCTTTAAAGAGTATTTGAGTGTGGTGAATGAGTCTTTGACACTCTTTAAAGAGTATTTGAGTGTGGTGGACGAGTCTTTGATACTCTCTAGAGAGTATTTTTGTGTGGTTGGAGAGTTGTGCAGGTTAATAAACTTAAGTAAGTAGGCAAAATTCTGTCTATATTTACTCCTTAATTTATATTCTTCGTTTATTAATTAAAAACCATGCCTAAAGCAGCAATTATCCAACCTGATCAGTCCTACACCTTTGCTGATTACTTTAAACTCAACTTTGCCCCCCAAGATATCCTGGCTTATTTCAACGTTTCCCTGCACCGCCAATCCCTGAAATTGCCTCATTATCAAGGCACCCTTGATCGCCTCACCGACCTCAAAACCCGCATTGAAGAAAGCCTACCCCGCCTCAGTCTCACCAGCGAAATGGCCCGCCGAGAATTTCTCATTGCCCCAGTATTAACCGATCTACTGCACTACACCCAAGCCACCCTCAATGTTGAGTATCCCGTAGCCGTCAGCAATCAACTCAAAGGTTCCCTAGATTATTTGCTGCAAAATGATCAGACCTTTCTAGTCATAGAAGCAAAAAACGAAGACCTAGAACGAGGCTTTGTACAACTCGCCATCGAACTAATTGCCCTCGATCAATGGATTGAATCCGATCAAACCATCCTGCAAGGTGCTATTTCCACCGGAAACATTTGGCAGTTTGGACAATTCAACCGCCAGTCTCGTCAAGTAACTCAAGATCTCGATCTCTACCGCGTACCCGCCGACCTAGAAGACCTCCTACGCATCCTAGTCCTAACCCTGAGTAATTGATAATGTACTGATAAAATTCTGGCAAAAATTGACGAATTCTTAGACCATGAAACCGAAGACGACTACTTCATTCACCAGCTAGAACAACAGCTTGCCCATGTTGCCCCCAGCAAACGGACAGAACTGATCGAAAAGCGCAAAACATACGCCAACAATAAAAACGTCTATTCCCTATTGCTACAATACGCCGCTGGCTTTGGCAAATCTAATATTATCGGCTGGAGTGCCCTACAACTCAAAGACCTGCGCTGCCATGGTGAATATGTCTACGATAAAGTCATGATCGTGGTTGATCGCCTCCAACTCCGCAGCCAGATTGACGCAAAAATGCGGAATATGAATATTGAAAACTCGATGTTCCTTGAGGCCCACGATAAAAAGACCTTTCAAGAAGCCCTCACCTCCGATCAGCGCTTAGTCATCATCAACCTGCAAAAATTCCAAGATGTGCAGAAAATCCTTGATGCAGACACCCTACAAAAACTAGCCAATCTTCGCATAGTCTTCCTAATTGATGAAATCCACCGTTCTAATAGCGGTAGCCAACACGAAAAAATGATCAATATCTTCGATGAACTGCAAACGCCCTTTGACGCAAATCGCCAATACAATTTAATTCGCACTAAGAAAAATCTGATTATCGGCTTCACAGCCACCCCCGATGACAATACCCTAGCCCGCTTTGGGGAATTTAGCGGCTATGCCGAAAGCGAAAAGCTTTGGGTTCCCTTCGACTCCTACACCATGAATGAAGCCATCAAAGACAAGTTCATCCATAACCCGATAGAAAATATCATTCCTATCGCATCTAAAATGCTGTTCGATCTTCCTCGTAACAGGATGGAAGGGTTTGAGGAACCCAACTACAAAGACGCTGACAAAAAGCAAATCTACGAAAACCGCGATCGCATCAATGCTATTTCCCGATACATTGCCGATTTGCTCGTCAAAGATGTCTATCGGCAAATTCGGGGCACTGGCAAAGCCATGCTAGCGGTGTACTCGATTAAAGCTGCGATCGCCTACAAAGAAGCTGTCACGCGACACTTTAACGAAGTAACCCAGCAACCGAAATTCGCTAAGTATGCCGATGCTCCTATTCATATTATCTATTCTAGTAATCAAGACCAGCAAAGCGCGACAGGCTTAAATAATGGACTCAGCGAAGAAAAAGTCTTAGAAAACTTTGCCCTTAAGAAGAATGGCTTAATTATTGTTGTCGCCAAACTACAAACAGGCTTTGACGAAAGAAGGTTACATACTCTCTTCTTAGATAAAGAAATCAAGGGAATTGCTGCAATCCAAGCCATTTCACGGGTTGATCGTACAGCGAAATATAAAACTGACTGTAAAATCGTTGATTTTTCCTTCAACAACGTCAACGTCCAAAACATTAAAGATGCCTTTGAGCATTTCTCTGATGTGGTGGTGAGTGACTTTGACCCATTTAGCGATCAGCGTGTTCTAGATATCCTCTTCTCAGAACTCAAAAAGGCTGGAGTCTATACTGAATTCTTTGATACTTTCCTTAAAATCTTCAATGATGATGCCAAACGAAATGATCCAGAAAGCTACCTTGATTTAGAAAGCAGCATTGAGAAACACATTGCCGCTAACCCCAAGCATACGGCTGATGCTAAAGCGAAAGCCGCTCAATATTTCACCATTCTCAACCGCATTGAGTATGTTATTACCCTGAAAGATAAATACAGCGAACCAACCTTTCTAGCATTTTGGCGTTTGTTCAATACTCTCTATAACCAGTTGCATCGCACCGATGATATCAAAGACCCCATCGAAGTCTACTTTGATAATCAAATCGGCATCATTGAAGTTGAACCACAAGAAACTGAGAAAAAGAAAAAGCGAGAAACCAAACTTGCTCAAGGCAAAGAACCAAGTAGCACAGTTCATCAGTTTGATATCCTGGCAATTATTGAAGCCCGTAACCAGCAAGAAGAACTAAAAGCAGAACGGATTAAAGAATTTGAGTCAAAAATTCAAGACCTGTTTATCTATGTGCAGGACTCCGAGGAAGGAACGCGTTTGATTGTCAAAATCAATTCAAACGTTTCAGAAGAGGAAATCTATGATGATTTTGCCAAAATTTATCGTAAGTATAAGATTTTAAATAGGAAGACTGTTGGAGATTATTTCTTTAAGGAGATGGAAGATTTAGTGAATAAACTTTGTGATGATTTTGAAGCTGTTGTGCGTAATAATCGGCAAGGATAACAAATCTATAAAGGTGTTGCCAATGCGAAGATAGTCCTATGCATCGCTTGGTAGTAGACCCTAGCGGTTATTGCCCAGAGTTCTTAGGCTGGGAATCAGAATTTTTGTCAGGACGTAAGTACCGCAGTTGAGAGGAGTCTTAGAAAATGCCCTTATTTGTCAAGATTGAAGAGGGAATCGTTGATAAACCCGAATTTGACAAACATGTGCCAGCTCATAAAGCCTACGTTGAGGAGTTAATTGCCAAAGGACATCGGGCAAAAACTGGCTACTGGGCGCAGCAGAAAGGGGGTATGCTGCTGTTTGAGGCAGCTTCCCTAGAAGAGGCAGAAGAGATTGTTGCCCAAGATCCCTTAATAAAAAATAATTGTGTTAAGTATCAGCTTTATCAATGGTGCGTCATTGCCGAGTAAATAGTTGAGTAATGTATGTTATGATCATTAGTGGTTCGGATTCATGCGATTTCAACGCCCAAACTTTGTCAGAACCGGAAGGTAGCAGCAATACGGGATGCTTGAGATAGGCGTGAACTCCGGGCCTTTCGCTTCAATAGATACACCCTACGGTGTACACACATCTCTCAATTAAAAATACAAAGATTCCGGTACTTGCGCCAAAGCCTCCTGCACCACCTCAGAACCAACTCCAGGAAGACAAGATTTCTCCGTCAAATATCTCTTCCAAACCCGACTTCCCGGTTTTCCTGAAAACAATTGCAGCATGTGGCGAGTAATCTTATTGAGCTTAATACCCTTTCCTATCCAATAATCAAGATAAGGAAACATTGCCTCAACTACTTGGTGACGAGTAGGAGGTGTAACTTCCTCGCCATAAATCTCACTATCAGCCTTGGCAAATAGGTAAGGATGATCATAAGCACCCCGTCCAATCATTACCCCATCTACAAATTGTAGCTGTTCCTTTACTTGCTCTAAACTAATAAATCCCCCATTAATTTCAATAAATAAGTGAGGGAACTCCTGCTTTAAACGATGCACATCACCATAACGTAAAGGGGGAATATTTCGATTATCCTTGGGACTCAAACCCTGCAACCAAGCCTTACGTGCGTGGACAGTAAAGTGCTGACAACCAGCCTCAGAAACGATGCGAACAAAGTTAGCCATGTCCTCGTAGCGATCGCATTCATCTACACCAATGCGGTGCTTAACGGTAACTGGGATGTCCACAGCCTTAAGCATTGCTTCTACAGCCTTGGCGACTCTTTCCGGTTGCAGCATTAGACAAGCGCCAAAGTTACCATTTTGCACGCGACTGCTAGGACAACCCACATTCAGGTTAATCTGGTCATAACCCATATCTTCAGCAATACGCGCACACTCTGCCAGTTCTTGAGGTTCGTCACCACCAATTTGCAAAACTAGAGGCTTCTCTTCCAGGGAGAAACCCAACAAATGTTCCTTGTCACCGTGGAGAATCGCCGCACTAGTTACCATTTCTGTATAGAGTAAAGTGCGGCGAGTAATTTGCCGTAGGAAATAGCGAAAATGGCGATCAGTGCGATCCATCATGGGCGCGACACTCAAGGGATAATTACCATTGGGTACTCTTCCCTGAATGGTAGTTAGGTCAGGCAAAATGGCGTTGCTGAAACTGATCATCTCTGTGCGTCTCCGTGTCCCTGCATCTCCGTGTCTGGTCTGCCTTCGTCACTGTCAAATTTGTCCTGATGAAGGGGGAGCAACCTCTAAAGAAGCATCCCAGAAATAGACGCGAGAACAATACTGGCTTGGGTCAGAACAGACAGCTTCTAAGGCAATATTTTTGGTAGTAGTTATATCCATTGAAATAGAGGCTTGTTCTCCAGGAGCAACTTTCTGAGAATTAGCTTGAACCCCATCTATATATAGATTAACTTCCACAGGTGGGCTACCTTTGTCATTATCGCGCATGCCAAACTCCAAGTTGAGAGTTTGAAAGTTCAAGTTGCCCTGGTTAGGCTGGAGTCGGCAAGTTAGAGAAGATAATTGATCCCCTGGCCCCATGTACATCATCGATTGATATAATGCCCTGCCAACAGAGACATCTTGAGTCTGACTAGCCCAGTTGCCAATTCCTGAGTTTACACAAGGAAGTTGAAGCAAAGAAACAGGTGGCATTTCTTGAGCAATTTGCTTAGCTTGGGGAGCTAAGGCGCATAACAAAATTGTACTAGCGATGATCTGCCTAATCTTGGTTTTTGGCATGGACAGAAAGCGAACAACAATGAGAGTCAGTTTACCAGAGACGAGGTTGAAAGCCCCTGTCTTTTAAGCAGGGGATAAAAACCATTGCGGGATTTATCCCGCCTACTAATGATACAATAACTGATAACAAGGAGGTGGTTTTATTGTTCGGTTGTCAGCAAGTTTTGATTCATGCAAACAAAGACACTCAGGCAATAATTGAGTATCTTTGTGGTGAATCCAATAAAGTATTCAACTGTGCGGTATATTATGCTCGCCAAATATACTTCAAGATCCATAGGTACGTCACCAAAGCAGAATTGGACAACGAATTAAAAAACAATCAGCATTTTCAAGCCATGTATTCTCAAGCCGCTCAACAAACTTGCCACAGCGTATTTGAAGGCTTCAAATCTTTCAAGGCTCTCAACAAGTTATTCAGGCAGGGGAAGTTAACAGAAAAACCTAGACCTCCCAAATACCGCAAGGGTGGGTTAAATATTGTCAGCTATCCCAAGCAAGCCTTAAGGCTGATAGATAACAATATCAGAATTCCTTTGGGAAGTAAGGTAAAAGCTTGGTTTGGAATAGATTCGTTCACAATCCCTATGCCTAGTAATCTGGAGTTTAAAGATATTCGGGAATTACGAATACTTCCTAGAAATCAGTGTTTATATGCTGAATTTATCTACAAGTTAGACATTATAAAAACAGACTTTAATCCAGACAATGCTTTAGGTATCGATCCAGGAATGGACAACTGGTTAACTTGTGTTTCTACACTAGGTACTAGTTTCATTGTTGATGGAAAACACGTTAAATCATTAAATCGTTGGTACAACAAAAAAGTATCAACAATTAAAGAAGGAAAAGCTCAAGGCTTCTGGTCTAAAAAATTAGCACATCTAACGGAAAAAAGAAACCGTCAGATGCGCGAGGCTGTTAATAAGGCCGCAAGACTGGTCATCAACCATTGCCTTGAGAATAATATTGGAACCATTGTTTTTGGTTGGAACCAAGGACAGAAACAGGAATCTAACCTGGGTTCTAAAAACAATCAAAAATGGGTACAGGTTCCTACGGCTCGACTCAAAAACAGAATTTCTCAACTGTGTGAACAGTACGGAATTCGATTTGTAGAAACAGAGGAATCATACACATCAAAATGCTCTTTTGTTGATGGCGATTATCTTCCAAAATATGGTGAAAAACCCAACAACTGGAAGCCGTCAGGAAAGCGAGTAAAACGCGGTTTGTATAGAACTGCTCTCAATTGGTATCTCAACGCGGATTGTAACGGCGCGGGGAACATTTTGAGGAAAGTAAGCAGAATGCTTGGAATAAATCTGAGCGGACTGTCTAGGGTGCCATTGACAGCACCCCAAAGAGTTTCTCTTTGGTCAGCTAAGAAGACGCGGAGGAACGGTGTTTTAACGGAGTCACAGCAGCTCGCGGAGCTTGCATCCGGGAGAACTGTGACCCGTTCCGTTAGCGCAGCGGTGCGTTAGCACAGTATCCGCTTAGAATCCGCCGTAATTTATTCGGCGGAGTGTCAAATGATGTTTCTGTTTTGTAAGCTGTCGTGCCTTTAAATCACAAATTTTCTGTTGTCTGTTCCCTAACTCTGACAGCGAATCCAACCATTAATGGTGAAGTGACTGTCGGCAAAGGATTTTGAGGGACAAGTTACAGGTAAAGCTTCGTGTAAGTAGCGGCTGAGGAAAAAGACAATACTATTGTTACGAGGTTCAATTTTTTTAAATGAGTCTGCCTTGACGTAAAAGTTATTTTCAATCTTGCTATCGTAAATTAGCAACTCTCCGCCGGAGAATGGTTTTGGCTCTTTGTGGAAGTAGTAAATGTAGCTTAACTCTCGGCTAGCGGTTTTCGGGGAACCATTATCGTTATGGACTTTGTAATAATCACCGTTATTATGAGCAGTGAGATGATTCTCAATGTCCCAAACAGGAAAGGGGGAAATCTCTAACTTATTAACAACAGTAGAGAAAATTTGTTTAACTCGATTAATTATAAGTTCAGAAAACTGATTAGATGAATTAATAATCAAGGCTTTGCCAATATCTAGATTGCCTGTGTTAGGACTATTCGGTGCAAAATTTAGCTCTTGTTGCTCGACATAATCTAGAAGCTTTTTATTCTCCTGACGAGTTAAGAAGTTATCGAATTGTACATAATTAGAGGGCAAAATATCTGCTCTCTGTGGTTTTTTTGCCTCCGTCTGTTGAAAATTAAGTGGCGGTTCTGTCATCAGAGCGACCAAGTGATCGCTGGGAAAGTACAAAGCAGCACGACCTGATTCTGAAGGAATTTGAAACAGACAGGAAAAAAATTCTTGCTTTTTCTGGGAGCGGGTTACAACAGCCTTGAGCAAACTTTGTAACAGTGGCGCATTTGACTTGAGATAAAGAGTATGCTGATGTCCTCCTGTCAGGAGAATAGTTACTTTTACATCCTGGACTGGGTATGATTCCATAGATCTTGAATTACCGCAAACCTAATGTAGGCTTCATGTTACAATAATAATACACATCATATTTAACGAGTTAGATGTGGTAATTTTTTCCTTAGCTATTAACCGATGAATCGCCAAGAAGTCGAAGAAAGAACAATTTTACTCGCTTTAACTGGTTCTAGAGGCTACGGGTTAGCTACAGAGACTTCCGATTATGACTATCGCGGGGTTTTTATTGCAACCAAACCATATTATCTAGGATTTGACCGGATTGAGCAAAAGGACAAAGGTTGGACAGAAGAAGAGGGTAAATTTTCATATCTGAGTCAAGATACTTGTATCTACGAGTTGAAAAAATTTTTGCAACTATCAGCCAATAATAACCCAAACATTTTAGAGCTGCTGTGGTTCCAAGATTATGTTCATCTGACAGAAGTAGGGAAAATATTAACCCAATATAAGCAGATGTTTCTCTCTAAGAAAGTGAAATACTCTTATACAGGATATGGTTATGCCCAAATCAAAAAACTAGAGTCTCACCGCAGTTGGTTACTAAATCCACCTACTAGCAAGCCTGATCCGGAAGATTTTGGCCTAGAACCAACCCAACTAATGACAGTCAGTGAACTGAATGCTTTTTTGGAATATCTTTACCTACTAATTCGGGATCGCATTCAGTTTCTAGCAGAAGCGGAATCCCTGCACAATCTCCTGACAGCTGAGATTGATTTTCGTAGTGTCTTAAAGCAGTATGCTTTACCAGAAGAGACATTAGAATATAGCCGCTTACTGACCAATAGCTCCCAGAACTTTATTTTACTGCTACAAAAAAATCAGCAGTATCAAAATGCTCGCAGAGAGTACAAAAATTATCAGCAATGGAAGAAAAATCGCAATCCGGCTAGAGCAGTCATGGAAGCGAAAGTGGGTTATGATTGCAAGTTTGCTATGCAAGCAATTCGTCTATTAAGAACAGGAATTGAGATTTTAAAGACTCAAGAGGTAATTGTTGATCGACGAGAGGCTGGTGATGCTGAGCAATTGCTGGCAATCAAAAAGGGAGAGTATAACTATGAATTGGTCATGAATCTGGCTAATGAACTATACCAACAACTAGATGTTGCTTACCAGGAATCTACCTTGCCGGCCGATGTTGATAAAGAGGCAATTAATCAATTATGTATTGATTTAGTAAATAGGCAAGGATGGTAAGCTGTCAAGTATTTAATTGGACTATTCAGAAGGACGAGGAGACGGGGAATTGATGAGGTGATGAGGTAATGGGGTAACGGGGTGAATCCTCATAAATATTCTGTCCTCATTACTCATTACTCATTACTCATTACTCATTACTCATTACTCATTACTCATTACTCATTACTCACCCTATGCCTTAGCCAATTCTGGGCCATCTACCCCAATTTCTTCAGCAATCTGTCGCTGTAATTTCCTCGCAGCCTCCATATCTCCCCTTTCAATCAGTTGAAATAGCTCAATTAGATGCTCTTTAACCACCAGTGAGTTGGCCGAAACCCCGATTAGTTCTGTCATGATACTATTTACCTCTTGATCAGAGGAACTTGTTGGTCGTCTGGCAAAAACACCTTCAGCACTCTCTTCTAGTAAGTAGATATTCTCAGGAGACAAATCTCTAATTACTTGGGGAGAATGGGTTGTGATGATAAACTGGCAGTTAGGAAAAGTTTTGGTCAGCTTAGGAATAATCCTACGTTGCCATTGAGGGTGAAGGTGTAGTTCAATTTCATCAATGAGGACAACACCACTACCTTGAAGCGGATAGGCTAAGTAGGGGTTAGCAAGGGCTAAACGTCTGGCTAAATCACCTGCGAGTGCTAGCAATCCCTTTTCGCCTTCCGATAACTGATCAATAATCAGTTCTTGGTCATTCTTCCTTACACTTAAGCACAAAGGTACTCGTCGAACTCGTAAGTCGGAGAAACCATCTAGCAGGGAAGAGATAGCGTGTCGGACTGCTTCTAACTGGCGATCGCGGTAGTCAGGGTTATCCCGCCGTAACTCGTTTTCTAAATCTTCAAGCTTCTTGAACCAGTCAAAGAAGCTTCTAAAACTAATTCGCACTCCCGTCAGTGCTTGATTATAGACATCTAGACGATCAGACCAATGTTGTTCGAGGTTTTCCCTGGGAATATCATCACAAAACTCACGATTGACGTGATAGTAAACTGGCAAGGGCAAGTTTACTTCAGGATTGCCTCGCAAATTATTTTTAATTTTTAAACAAGCACCCTGTAGCTTTCTCACATCGCTACTAATAACTGGCTTAAGTCTTCCTTCAACTTGAGATAGGGAAAGAAACCAGCTGATTTCTTGGTTATCAAGGTCAATTGTGATCTCGTTTTCTGTCCTCTTCTTTCCTTTGGTAATATCTTCTAGTCGGAAGAAGCGTCTGGTTATTTTCTGTTCTTGGCTAATTTCTTGCTCGTTGCTGAAACGTCCAATGCCAATTGGATCTTGGATTTCCGCCACAAAATGGGAGAAAAGAATTGCTAAGCAGTCAAGGATGCTGGACTTCCCTGTACTGTTGATACCAACCAAAACAGTTGGCAAATCTGGCGGGAACTCCAGCGTCAAATCGCCGATTCCGCGAAACGAGTTGATTTTCAGGCGCTTGACTTTCATTTTTCTAACTAGGCAGACTACAAAGGGACGATTCCCCAGTCAAATACTTGGTTATCAGTGCCAATAGCACTGATGATAATGCGTTTCCGATGCACTTCATCAGCAATAAAACTTAGCCTTTGAGCAGAATGTGCTGTCCACTCCGAATATCCGACAGGTCAAGTACCAGCTCTAGATGGACAAATTGGGTAAGTAGTATTCCTGATTGGGTCGGTTCGCTCATAGACATGTTCATGACCTATTGATATACAGCTTAACTCCCCAATTCTCAAATAGGGGTGTCAAAACTTTAATTAATGCTTGATTTACACCATAATGAGCTGATGATATCCAAAAATAATTAAACCCAAGCCACCGGAAATCGGGGTTCGGAAGGGGGAGTCTGGGAGCCTCTGGCTTTAAGACATGAGGGGGAACGACTCCCCCTTGCATAGACAACCGAGCCTAACAGCGAGTCATTTGACTCATTCATGCTAA